>JAQGMD010000112.1 GCA_028292565.1 Burkholderia sp.
ATGATGATGATCGCCGCCGCGTTGATGAACCCGGTGACCACCGGCTGCGACACAAGATCCGCGATGCGTCCCAGCCGGAATACGCCGAGTAACAACTGAATCAGGCCGGCGTACAGGGCAAGCCAGATTGCCAGCGTGACCCATTCCGCGCTCCCGGGAGTCGCGAGCGAGGACAGGGAGCCGAATACCAGCAGGCTGGTCAGCGCGACCGGACCGACAGCCAGCAGCGCCGAAGAACCCCACAGGATCCCGATCACGCTCGGCAGCAATGCGGCGTAGAGCCCGGTTTGCGGAGGCATTCCGGCCAGGGTCGCATAAGCGATGGCCTGTGGAATGAGTACCAGGCCGACACTGATGCCGGCCCACGCGTCGCGCCTGAGGGAATCGGCCGTCGGGCGCGGCCAGCGTAGAAATGGGAAAAAACGACCGATGTTGATGACTAGTCCCCTTCGTCTTGCAATCTTCATGAAAGATGCATTGTGCCCGATGATGCATGCCTTTGTTTCCGGCCTGGATTCATCAAACCAGCCGGAGCATAAACACCGGTCCTGTAAACACGCAGACGCCGAGGGGAAAGGCGAGGAAGGAACTGTCGCGCACTGGCTGGTCGCGTGAAAACGCGCGCCAGTCCGCGGTAGAGTTTACGAACGTTTGCCGGGCGTATGCCGACTCAGGTTTTTGGCAGCGTGACGCCCTGCTGACCCTGATACTTGCCGCCGCGATCCTTGTATGAGGTTTCGCACATCTCGTCACTTTCGAAGAATAGCACCTGGGCGCAGCCTTCGCCTGCGTAAATCTTGGCGGGCAACGGCGTGGTGTTGGAGAATTCCAGCGTCACGTAACCTTCCCATTCCGGCTCGAACGGCGTGACGTTGACGATGATGCCGCAACGCGCGTAAGTCGATTTGCCGAGGCAGTTGGTGAGCACGCTGCGCGGAATGCGGAAGTACTCAACAGTACGCGCCAGCGCGAAGGAGTTCGGCGGGATGATGCAGACGTCGCCCTGGAAATCGACGAAGGATTTTTCATCGAAATTTTTCGGATCGACTATCGTGCTGTTGATGTTGGTGAAGATCTTGAATTCGTTGGCGCAGCGGATGTCGTAGCCGTACGACGACGTACCGTAGCTCACGATCTTGTGACCGTTTGCAACCCGTACCTGGCCCGGCTCGAACGGCTCAATCATGCCGGTTTCCTGCGCCATGCGGCGTATCCACTTGTCGGATTTGATACTCATTTTTTCGTTTCTGTCCCGAAATATGCTGAATGGCTGCGATTTTACCCGAATGTGGCGCACCCTCGGCGAAATCACGGCTGCACGGCGCATCATGATGAGCCCTACGGCGTTCCTTACCAATTCGTCATTGATATAGGGATTCAATTTCGGCCGCATACCCTTTGTAGATGCTCGCACGACGCACCTTCATGGTGGCGGTCACTTCTCCGTCGTCATGATCGAGTTCCTTGGTCAACAGATGGAAGCGGCGGATATGCGATACCTGCGCAAGCTGTCCATTGGCACGATCGATTTCAGTCTCGATCAGCTTGCGTATCTCCGGATGCTCGGCCAGCGAGCGGAAATGGGTGAACGCGATACGCCTGGCTTCCGCCCATTTGCCGACGGTTTCATAGTCGATCTGCACCAGCGCCGACACATACTTCCGCCCTTCGCCGATGACGATGCACTCCTTGATGTAGGGACTGGCTTTCGCCGCATTTTCAACCTCGGACGGCGTCAGGTTCTTGCCGCCGGCAGTAATCATGATGTCCTTCAAGCGATCGATGATGCGAATGCAGCCGTCCTCCTCGCGGATGACGTCACCGGTATGCAGCCATCCGTCCTGCACTGCGCGAGCGGTCGCCACTGGATCCTTGTAGTAGCCGGCGAACACCATGCCGCCTCGCACCAACAATTCATTGTCGGCGCCAATCCGATATTCCATGCCGGGTATCGGCTCGCCGACATTGCCGATCCGAACCCGGTCGAGCCGATGGCCGGTAATCATCCCGGTTGATTCGGTCAGCCCGTACACTTCAATCAGCGGGATGCCGAGTGTGCGGAAGTAACGCACCGTCTCCGGCGGAATCGGCGCGGCGCCGGTCAGCGCGACACGGGCACGACGCAGGCCGATGAAATTTTGCAGCGAACGGAAAAGCAGCCAATAGAACAGCCCATAGCGGAGTCGCTCGCCGAGCGTACGCTGGGATGGACTCTTTTCTGCGAATGGTTTGCATGCCGCAATGCCGCGTTCATACAGCCAGCGGCGTATTTTTCCGGTCTCCTGCATTTTGATCATGATCGCCGCATGCATTTTTTCCCAGATGCGCGGCACGCCGAGGAACATGTTCGGCGCAAGTTCCCGCAAGTCTTCCTGCACGGTGCGGATCGATTCACCGAAGTTGACCTGCGAGCCAAGGTACAACGGCACAAACGTCGTGAGCATTTGTTCCGCGACGTGGCACAGCGGAAGATAGGAGAGATGCGTGGTTGAAGCATCCAGCTGCAAACGGTCGATGATGCCGGGCGTTACACCACCTATATTGGCGTAACTGATCATCGCTCCCTTCGGCTTACCGGTAGAGCCGGAGGTGTAAATCATCAGCCCGATGTCGTCCGGCTGCTGCAAGGCCAGCGTCTTGTCGATCAGCTCCGGATATTTCGTCTCGTATTGTGCGCCGAGGGCCTCTACTTCAGCGAAGGTCGATATGCGCTCGCGCTGAGCGGGCGAGTAACCGCGCAAGCCCTTTTTCTCGACGACGACCACTTTGATCAGTCGTGGCAGCTGGTCTGACACCGCCATCACCTTGTCAGTCTGTTCCTGGTCTTCGCAAACAATGATGTCGACGTCGGCATGCTGCAGCACATAGGCAACTTCATTGGCCGGGCTGGTCGGATAAACGCCGACCGTGACCAGGTCGACCAGGCCCGCGCCCATTTGCGCCAGCACCCATTCGATGCGGTTCTCCGAAATGATGGCGACATGACCTCGCGACTCAACACCGAGCGCACGCAGACCCAAGCCGAAATGCCCCGCGCGGCGGTAATACTGCGACCAGGTGAACCGCTTCCATATCCCGAACTCCTTCTGCCTGATCGCGACCTGGTCCGCATGCCGACGCGCCTGCTCGCGCAGCATTTGCGGCAACGTGGCTTTCGGCGGCATCGCTCCGCCGGACTCGACAAATGGCCAGCGTGTACGTACGCTTAGCGCTCTCAAGACAGCCACCTTTTGCGGCGTTTGTAGTGCTTGATATCACGAAAGCTCTTGCTTTCACCGCCGCCGCCCATCCCCAGGTAGAACTCGCGCACGTCGGGATCGCCGGCCAGCTTTTCCGCCGGACCGTCGATCACCACCTTGCCGTTTTCCATGATGTATCCGGTATGGGCGACGGCGAGCGCAACCGACGCATTTTGTTCGACCAGCAAAATCGATATTCCCTGTTCGGTATTGATACGGGAGATGATGGTGAAGATGCTTTCGACCAGCAGCGGCGACAACCCCAGCGAAGGCTCATCCATCAATATCAGCTTCGGCTTTGCCAGCAGGGCGCGTCCAATGGCGAGCATTTGCTGCTCGCCGCCCGACAGATAGCCGGCCAAACCCTTGCGCCGGTCGAACAGGCGCGGAAAGTATTGATAGACCATGTCGTAATCCGGCTTGAGGCCTTTGCGGCCGCTCAGTGCGTAGCTTGCCGCAACCAGGTTTTCCTCCACCGTCAGGTCCTCGAAGACATGCCGCCCCTCCATCACGTGGCACATCCCGGCACGCACCAGGTGCTGGGGCGCGATACGCGACGTATCCTGTCCATCGAACGTGATACGACCGGCGAGCAAATCCCCGTTCTCGAGATCCAGCAAACGCGAGACCGCCTTCAACGTGGTCGACTTGCCGGCGCCGTTGCTGCCGAGTAGAGCGACGATGCTCCCCTTCGGCACGCTTAAGGAGAGTCCGCGCAGGACCTGCACCACGTTGTTGTAGACGACCTCGATGTTATTGATCTCGAGGATGTACTCGCCGGAACTCATGCCGGTGTCACTCAAGGACGATCCAGTCGGAGGCGGGCAGCATCTTGCCCTGCTTGACGTCGGCGCGATAAATGCGCCCGACCGGAATCGAATTCCCCTTGATATTGATCGGCACGCCGATCAATCCGCCGGTGTCGAAGTTGCGAATCGTGTTGAGCGCCGCCTTCAGGTTCGGACCGGTCAACTCCTTGCCTGCATCCAGCGTGCGCTTGGCCGATTCCGTAAACAGCATCGCCGCCAGAAATCCTTGCATGTACGCATTGCTCTGGTACTCGGGCCGCATCTGGCGGATCTTGTCCAGCATCGGCGCCTTGGCCGACGTGTCGTAGTAATAGCGGTATGGCATCACGCCCATAAAGCCGTCGGCCGCCTCGCCCATCTTCATCACGGTCGAGTTATCCATGGTCCAGAAGGTGCCCATGAACCTGGTCTTCATGCCCATGGACTTCGCTTGTGTGACGAACTCCGGGATCGGTGCGAGCACGTAGCCGTGGAAGATGGTGTAGTCCGGATCGGCGCGACGCAATTTGATCACCTCGGTGGACACGTCCACGCTGCCCGGCGCCGTCATCAACTCGATGGGTACGCTCAGGCCGAGTTTCTGCGCGACTTCCTTCGACCTGGCGATCGGGTCACGTCCGAACTCGGTGTCGGAAAACACAAACGCCACCTTGGCGCCCGGCTTCTCCTTTGCGATATGGCGCAGCAGGATGCCGAACATCTCGGTATAGTCCGGCCCGACCAGGAACTGGTTGGGGTACTTGGCCGGATCGTTCAGCTCGGTCGCAAAAGAAGCGCCCGCCATCATGATCGATCCCATCCGGTCAAGCTCAGGATTGATGGTCTTGGAAAAGCCGGTGGAATCGCCGTAGTACAGGTTGACCTTATTCTGGCTGGTGATCTTCTTGAAGGCTGCGACCGATACGTCCACTTTGTACGCGGTGTCTTCCGGCACATAGCGCAGTTTGCGGCCCTTGATGCCGCCCTGGTCATTGATGATCTTGACGTAATCCGTGATGCCCGCGTGTATGCCTATGCCGGCAAACGCGAACACGCCCGTCATCGGGATCGAACCGCCGATCACGATGTCATTCGCCTGGGCCTGGGCGGAAGCGGCCGGCGTAATGGCCATCGCCGCGGCAGCGGCAAGCGCGCCGAGCCAGGGCATCAATCGAGGAACTAGCATGACAGTCTCCTTTATTATTGAATGTCCCTTAAGTCCTGAAGGGCCACAGGTGAAAGAATCGTCGCGTGCGCCGCCACATTTCAGCCAGGCCGTGCGGCTCGAATACCAGGAAACCTACGATCAGTGCGCCGAACACGATGATCCGAACCGGCGACAGGATCAGTGCCGCATCGGCGCCGAGCGGCAGCCAGCCGACGATCAGCTTCAGCAGCTCCGGCACCATCGTCATGAAGATGGCTCCCATGATTCCGCCAAGGATGGTGCCCATGCCGCCGACGATGATCGCGGCGAGGAAGAAGATCGACATCAGCAAGGGAAAACTTTCCGGTGTGACGACCCGGAAGAAATACGCCCACAAGCCGCCCGCGATGCCTGCGTAAAAGGATGACAAAGCAAATGAAAGCAGCTTGTAGCGCAAGAGTGGAATGCCCAATACTTCGGCGGATATATCGCGGTCGCGAATGGCAATGAAGGCGCGTCCGATGCGGGTGCGGAACAGATTCCCGGCCCCGGCGATCATCAGGATCGTGACCGGCACGATCACCCAGTAGAGTCGGAAATTGGTATCGAGCGCGATGCCGAAAAATTTTGCCGGTGGCACCGTGAGTCCGGCGGTGCGGCCGGTCAGCGACCAATTGGCGAAGATCGAGTGCAGGATGAATGATGCGGCAATCGTGGAGATCGCGAGGTACAGGCCCTTCACGCGCAGCGACGGCACACCGACGATCACGCCACCCACCATCGCCACCACGCCTCCCGCAAGAAGATTCAACAGCATGGGCGTGCCGACACGCAGCTCCAATACCGCTACGGTATAAGCGCCGAGTCCCATGAACCCCGCCTGGCCGAGACTGACCAGGCCGGTGTAACCGGTGAGGATGTTCAGGCCGGTGGCGCTGGCGACATTGATCGCTACCAGGCACGCGAGGTACAGCCAATACTGATCAGCGACAAACGGGAATGCGACCAGCAGAAACGCCAGCAAGGCGAGCCAGCCATGCTGGGTTCGGCTGTCAAATAGCGCGGCATCGGCGGCATAGCTTTCCTTCAGATTTCCAATCCGCATTCATAACCTTTCGATTTCGTGCGTGCCGAACAATCCGTAGGGCCGGATCATCAGCACCGCCACCAGCACCACAAAGGTGGCCAGCAATTTGAATTCACCACCGAGGTAAGCGACCGCCCATGCCTCAACCAGGCCGATCAGGATGCCGCCGACCAGCGCTCCGGCCACGCTGTCGAGCCCACCGACGATCACCACCACCAGCACTGACAGGCCGAACACTCCCATCGTCGACGATATCCCACCGATCGAGCCGACGATGATGCCGGCCACCGCCGCTATCATCGAAGCAGCAACCCACGCCAGCGAAAAGACGCGCGGCACATTGATTCCCATCGAATAAGCGGCGGCCTGGTCGGACGCGGTTGCGCGCAAGGCCACTCCGCCGCGCCAGAACCGGAACACTGCCAGCACGGCCGCAATCAGTCCGAGCGCAACGAGGAATCCATAAAACACTTTGGGCGGGATAAATGCATCCGCGATCATGATCGGGCTCTTCGGAAAAAATTCCGGAAGCCGTCGTGAATCCGCTGTCCAGATCAGTTCGACCATGCCGACCAGGATGGAGCCGAGCCCGATGGTAATCATGAAGATGGAAATCGGCGGCTCGCCCAGCATCGGACGTATCATCAGGCGCTCTATCACGCCGCCGAGCACTCCGGCGACGATGATGGTGGCGACCACGGCCACCCACGTTGGCAAGGCCAATCCGGCCGCGAAGCCGAAGAACACATAGGCGCCTATCATCAGCATTTCACCGAGCGCGATGTTGACCACACGCGTGGCCTTGTAGACGATCACAAACGCGAGAGCCGCCAGCGCATACAAGCCACCAGAACCGATTCCCGCGAGCGAGACCTCGAACAGGAACATCCAGTCCATCAGACTGTCCCTCCGGCGGTCATCGCCACAGGCGCCTCGCCCCGCAGACGTGCGCGCAAGTCGGCGACGTCGCCTGAACCGAGATAGGCGCGTATCACTTCCGGGTTGCGCTGCACCTCAGCCGGACTGCCATCCGCGATGACCTGCCCGAAGTTCAGAACCACGACGTGATCGGACAAGTCCATCACCATGCCCATGTCGTGCTCGACCATCAGCACCGTGACGCCCCATTCGCGCCGCACCTCC
>JAQGMD010000124.1 GCA_028292565.1 Burkholderia sp.
GTCGATACGGCAAAGCTGGTGGTAGTATTGGACGAGATCGACCAGCAACTTCTTAACGAATAGAATCGCAACGTAAAGGACAGCTGCAAGTTGACATTGGCGGCAAAGTCGTTAGATGCCCCAATGCGTAGCGTGCGGTGCGGAAACAGTCTTGCCTTGTATATCATCGTGGAATCCACCTGTCGGAAGTTCGGCCGACCGGGACAGAAACCCAGATGAAGCGTGCGAAGAGCCGCAATCTGGAGCATCACTTGTGTCCCGCCTAGCATTAGTAAGCAAGTCGGCTTCACGCTGGCCGATGCCGCTCGCGTGTGGTAGCGCAACAAACGACGGGACGGGCGTAGAAACACCTGTTTCGCATCTTCGGAGCCTGCTCCGGCAGTGATGCAACCATTTCTTGTTCACATATGGACTTGACGCCTAGGCCTTCTTCTGTAGCACGCTGATTTTTCCGTCTGCTTCCAGAAAAATGCACTGCACTCGCTCCAGCGAGCAGTCCGCTTCGTGCAGCGCTTGCTGGATCTCGTCTTCGCTAATGCGCACCGCTTTACGAACGCCATGAAAGATCTTGCCGTCGCGCGCAAGCAGAACAGGTGTGCCGTCAAGAACGTCAGCAACTTTACGGCTGCGTGCGGTTGCAACGGCAACCAAGACGTTAAGCGTGATCAATGTGGCGGCGACCATCAGGCCGCCTAACAAGGAATCGTCTGAGCCGGTAAGCGAATTGGAGACCGCTTCACTTAGAAGCATCACTACCAACAGGTCAAAGGGCGTAAATTGTCCTACCGTTCTGCGTCCCGAGAAACGGATCATGACAAGAAGGACGCAGTAGACTATAGCACCGCGAACGATGAATTCCCACCAAGGCAATTCCATGTCAAGCATACGCCCTCGCTAAACTTCGTGTGTCAGCTACTTCTATTCACGCCATTCTTATGCTCTCGTCACTGTTAATTAATTTAGACAATACTTCAAGAAAAGGTTTCCGCGCATTGATGCGAGCTTTCCGGCAGCTATGGTGACCGGTTACTACGTCACGTAGAATTTCGCGGCCAAACCCTCACCGATGTAGTGCCACCTTCGCCATTAGAAGCGATCAAGCGCGGCTTACCTTCGACATATCTCCAAATGCGGAACCCCGCGGGAATCCCTTCCCCGATCGGTATCCTTGCCGTCGGCCCTCCCTGCGGGCGGCGCGCTTCGTTGCCATGTCTCCGCCATATCCAGCAGCCATCAGTAGTTAAGTTTGCAATTCCTGAAGCTATATTGAGGTCGTGTCAGAAACGACAATATTTCGATCTACGGCGATCTACTTCGCGAAATCGAGTGAATTTGCCCTTCTCTTCTGCGGATAGATGGGCGCCCACTGCTTGTAAGCTTTGGGTTGCAGAGTCGGACAATCGCATCTAAGTCAAGCCCTCCTTTTTAACCTTCCAGTTACAAGCACCACCGAATTTATTCAACCTATGTACGGACGACTGACTGTAGCCCGAGGTTCTCGTATACGCGAATGCGCCGGGGAGTGGAACGCCACATCGCGTTTTCCCGTCTGTGAGCGAGGGCGCGCGGCGCCGCGAGAGGATCGCGGTGCTCTGCATCGCTCCGGCCAAATGGACGGCGAAAAGTAATGGATACCCATTTCGCGCGCGCGCTCGTATTGATCGATCACGAACAAAGTCGCAATTCGCTATGCGAAAGTTTGAGACGGCATGGTGCAGATGTAGTTGAGGAGGCAAACCGGATAGACCCGTCTTGCGATATTTGCTTCCTCGACGCCGAATCGCTTGCCCGGTTTGGCGAGCAGGTCACGCGGATCAAACAGATGGAGCCAGTCCACATGGCTTGTGTTCTGGTCGGACCTGCAGAGCATAATTCCCGGACCTTCCATCTGCATCATCCATGCGTCGATCAGGTTCTCGACATACCGTTGTCTGAGGCCGGACTGCAGATTCAGCTCGAAACAGCCATGCGTGCCCGGCGGCGTTCGCATTCGCTCCAGGAAAAACTCTCGCAGGCGACTGAACAGGCACGACTATCCGAGGAGCGTTATCGCATCGTTTCGGAACTGACGTCCGATTACGCCTACAGCTGTGCCCCTGCGCCCGATGGGACTTACGTTTTCGATTGGGTGCCCCATGCCTTTGAAAAGCGAATAGGTTATTCGCGGAACGAACTGAATCGGCAAGGATGGACGTCCTTGATTCACCCCGATGATATGTCGACCTTCCTGGAAGGACGAGAACGGCTTGGGACCGGACTAGTGGATATACGCGAGTTTCGTGTCATCACTAAAGCAGGCGAAGTGCGCTGGGTACTAGATCACGTCATGCCGATAATGGTGGACGGCAAAGTGAGTCGCTTCTATGGCGCCGCACGGGATGTGACCGAACAAAAGGCGACCATCACGGCGCTGCAGATCAGCGAGCACAAGAATGCCGAAATAGCCCGGCTGGTTCCGGTCGCGATTTATCAGACCGATGCTGATGGCGAATTGATCTATGTAAATGAACGCTGGAGCCAATTTACCGGCTTGCCGCGTGAGCGCGCCTACGGAATGGGATGGAAAGATGCTTTGCATCCCGAAGATGTGAGCCGGTTCGACAATTGGCAGAAATTTCTAAACCACGGCGAAACCTTTACCGCCGAGCTTCGATTCCTCAGGCCAGACGGGTCAATAGTTTGGGCCTACACATGGGCTGAGCCACAGCGGGAAGAACATGGTGTACCGGCAGGATATATTGGCACCATCGCTGACGTTACCGAACGCAAGTTGGCGGAACAAGCACTCCGCCAGAGCGAATATCGACTCAGAAGAGTATTGGATAAGCTGCCAATTGGCGTGTGGATCTTCGATGATGCGGGCAATATTGTTCACGGCAACAAAGCAGGCTGTGAAATCTGGGGCGCAGCCGGTTATGTCGTTTTTGACAATCTGGCGGAATACAAAGCCCGGTGGCCTAACACCGGTAAGCCGATCGAGGCGGAAGAATGGGCCGTGCTGCGTGCGATTCGCAACGGAGAAACTACGTTGAACGAGGAAGTCGAAATCGACTGTTTTGATGGTTCGCGCAAAATCATTCTGAATTCCGCCGTACCCCTTTGCGACGACCAACAGAACATTATCGGCGCGATCGCTATCAATCAGGACATCGGGGAGCGAAAAAAGGCGGAAGACACATTGCGCACGCATGCGGAAATTCTGGCCAACATGGCCGAAGGCGTCATCGTCACTGACGAAAGCGGCGTCATTTTCTATGCCAACACGGCGATGGAACGCATATACGGCTATTCCGCCGGAGAGCTGCTGGGAATGTTCGCCTGGGAGCTGAAGGCGACTGCAAAGGAAGAAGCCCAGGACCTGACAGAGCAAATAATCGCGATCCTCAAAGCACACGGGTACTGGAACGGCGAATTCGCGTCACGCCGGAAAAGCGGCGATGTGTTCACAATGGCCGCGCGTATAAGCCGCATAGAAATCGCCGGGAAACCTTACATTGTCAGCGTCGAGCAGGACGTTACCGAGTTAAAGAAGGCTGCGGAGATCCGACTCCGCCTGGCGGCGATTGTCCAATCCTCGGACGATGCGATTATGGCGCAGTCGTTGAATGGCACGATCACAAGCTGGAACCCGGCGGCGGAAGCCATGTACGGATACACCAGCGATGAAATATGCGGCAAGTCGGTTTCTACGCTAATGCCGGACGGCCTTAAAGACGAATATGCAGATATCATGGACTTCCTGTCCAAGGGACAAGGCTTGAAAAACCTTGAAACCAAACGCATCCGCAAGGATGGCAGCGAAATTGACGTCAGTCTTACCCTCTCACCGATCAGGGACACCGAAGGACAGGTAATCGGTGCCGCTAAAATTGCACGGGACATCACCGATAAGAGGAAGGCCGAAGAGAACCTTCGACTGTGGGAGCGCGCGATCGATGCCACGAGTAACGGCATCGTGATTGTTGACGTGGAACAACCCGGCTTCCCCGCCGTCTATGCCAACCCGGCATTCGAGCGGATCACCGGTTATTG
>JAQGMD010000095.1 GCA_028292565.1 Burkholderia sp.
GACGCGCGCTCCGGAATGCAGCCCGCGATGCTGTAACCACGCAGCCAGGTTGCGCGAGAGACTATCCAGACGGCCATAGGTGAGGCGAAAGTCCATGCTGATCAAGGCGCTGAGCTGCGAGTATCGCTGGAACGATTGCTCGAATAGATCCGGCAGGGACTGATACCGTCCGGCGTCTATATCGTGGGGCACGCTATCGGGATAATGCTGTAACCATGGCTTGTTCAACTTGCTGTCTCCTCAGGCGGGGCGGGTTAACCTGCCTGCAGTTTGCGAATGAAAAATGCCAGCCAATTTGACTGACTGGCATTCTGCGATGCGGCGGCAGGTGTTTTAGCGTGATTGTTTTTCTCTCAGGCCGCGCGTACGTTTGGAACGCATTTTATCGACTGAACCGCATTCGAAACAGCCAATAAGCTGCAATAGACTATTCCTGATTCAGAAACAACCTACGACGGCTTTATCAACAGGTTATCAAATGGATCGACCGCATAAGGCGAGGCTGTACCGCAATAGACCTGTGTACAATCTTCCACCACGACGTCTCCTTGCGCCGGTCAGTAAGTGCACCTCATTACACACAACTTTCGTCGCCGCTGCGGTATGCACGAATGCCGGCGGCGAAATCCATGACGCGCTGTAGTCCGGTCCAGAGTGCCTTGGTTCCAGGTTCGTCATCGCCCTTGCGTCCGAGGAAGCCACGGCGCGCGCCGGTATCAAACTTGGCCCGGTCCGGCAGTACGTCGAATTCATCCGGCAGCGGCCAGCGTCCACAATGCGCCATATGAGCTGTCCGGCCGATCATCAATGCTGCTGGCAGGCACCATAGCGATGGAGGTGTAGCGGGGCCTTGGCAAGACCTGAGCAATAGCTGCCAACGAGCGGCTCCAATTGGTCGCAGATCTTATGGTTCTCGTAGTTCAGCTTTTCAAGGCGCTCGCGGGCCGACTCCGCGTCGCGTGCGAGTTTCTCGAGGTCGAGCGTCAGCAGACGATGGTTCTCTACTACTAGTTTCCCGCCAATCATTACCGAATGGACCGCCGACCCATCCTCGATATGAACCATCGCATTGGTGGGGTCGTTGGTCGGAATCCAGTTGATATGGTGAGCGTCGAGCAACACTACATCGGCCTTGTAGCCCGGTGCAATACGGCCGATCTTGTCACTAAAGCCAAGTGCCCGCGCACTGCCGGTGGTAGCCGCAGTAAGTACCTCTTCGGTCGTAATCCAGCGTTCGATGTCCGGCCCTTGAACCTTGGAGACCATTGAAGCCAGGCGCATCGCTTCGTACATATTGAGGTTGTCCGAGCAGTTGGCTCCGTCGGTACCGATGCCGACGTTGACGTTCCGCTCCAGCATGGCGCGCATATCAGCCAAGCCGCTGCCGAGGCGCATGTTGCTACCCGGGTTATGCGCAACTGAAGCGCCTTTGTCACCGAGAATTTTCATGTCGTCGTGGTCGAGCCAGACGCCGTGGGCCACGGTGAAATCCGGACCGACGAGTCCGAGCGCATCCATATGTGCGGTCAGCGTCTTGCCATATTTCCGCAAGCCGGCGATCACCTGGATCTTCGATTCGGCCACATGGGAATGCAGCGGCACACCATATTCGCGCGCGAGATCACGGCAGCCGATAAGGAGCTCATCCGAGCAATGATGCGGAATGGTCGGTGCAATAGCCAGGCGCACGCTATCGCGGTCCATCTTCCAGCCATGCAGCACGCGTTTGGTGTTGTCCAGCGTCCTTTGGTTAGGCGAAAGTTTGAAACGCTCGACCTCCTTTTGCAGTAAGGGCGGCAGGGATTCCATCAAGCCGGGGATCGCTTCGAACATACTGACGTCTGCCACCATGGGCGCGAGCACCGCACGCATACCAACCTTTTCATAGGCGCGGGCGGCGGCTTCAAGCCCCTCGACACTTGGCGTGGGGAATTCGACGGTCAGATCGTAGCAGGCCGTGCAGCCCTTCATCACCATTTCAGCGGCGCCGATCACCGTGGTTAGATATTTGTCTTCAGAGGAGCGGTTGCCGGTCATCCAAGGTCCGGCAGTAAGCAGCAGTTCAAGCGTCCACCGATCACCCATGCCTTTGGCAAGATTTCCGTGGCTGTGCGTATGGGCGTTGACGAGTCCAGGATGGATCAGCTTGTTGCGTGCGTCGATGACGACCGCATCGACGGGGGCGGGCAGGCCAGGCTGGCCGACTTCTTTAATCGTGTCGCCTTCAATGAGGATATCTACGGGGTCGGCGCGGTGTCCGAGCGTGTCGATAAGGCGACCGCCGCGAATCACTGTGTGGGTATGGTTGTTCATTGAGGGACTCCCTGCGGTTGTGTCTTGGTTGTGGCTAGCTTGCAAACGCCAGTGGCGAAACACGTCTCTGTCGCCAGATAGGCAATGCACTATTGTCACCAGGTGCGAGCTGCTCCTGTATGAGCTTGAGGCAGCTCCGCAACCGCACCAGCGCTGGAAGAAATGGTAGTCTCATTTTTGAGACTGGTCAACAAACTAAGACACTTCCAACGTCTTGCCGCCAGCGCTTTTAACGGAGTTGAGAACGGATCTATGGACGACCAGGAAGCGGAGGCCCTATCTCACTCCGTGAAAGTAAGATTTTTGCTATGCGTTGCTTGTTATTAAATACAAGACTATGTAGTGTGCAATGATCTTATGCTACGATCCTTCGCACAGGCGGTATTATTTTTGAGGCAATCGTCATATTTTGGACGCTTCGGGCAAAAAATCATCATCAGGAATCGACTTTCCAGCTCTGGGAGAGAGGCTGCGCGCCTATCGCATAGGCGCGTCCATGACGGCTGAGCAGGTTGCGGAAAATCTGAATATTTCTCGCGCTGCCGTCTACCGCATGGAGAAAGGGGAGATCGTAAAAATTGAGACCTTAGAACGTCTCGCCGCATTGCTGGACGTTTCTTTGGCTTCATTGCTCGGAGTCGAGGTTGAGTATTATCCCAATGCCTTGGGGTACTTCGAGCGCATGCGCCAACTGGAGCAAAACTCCGTACGTATTCTGGCGCACTTCGAGCCAATCTCGTTCCTCCTGACCTCGGACGACTATGCCAGCTATCTGAGGGAAATGCTGTTAGAGGCGACCCCCGATAATGTCACTCGAAAGGAAAAAGAGAAGCAGATTGAAAAAGTACTTTCGATCCTGACAGAGCGGAAAGCGAGTTTCGATCATCAACGGCAGCCCATTGTCAGTTTGATTGGCATGCGAGAGATCGAACAATTTATCCATTTCGGCTTAATTGGTCGCCTCAACTTGCCCAAGGATGTAAAAGCTGAGCGTGTGCGCGCCGCTCGCAAGGAAGTGGAGCGTATCGCCGGCATTATGGAAAACGAACCGATGGGGATTCAGATCGGCCTTGTGGACGATAACATGCCTAGTGTGACGTTCCAGATTTTCCAAGGCGTAGACCGTACCCATGTCGCAGTGAGCCCTTTCCGTTTGGGGGCGCTGCCAAACATACGCACCGGAATCGCTACCGTCACATCGGCTCCTGATGCCGTCAACTTGTATCAGCGTATGATTGAGCAATTGTGGCAAGGCGCTTATAAAGGGGCCACGGGCGCAAAGGCGCTTCGTGACATGCTCCGTAAAATGTAGTTTTTCAAGTTCATCGTAAGAAGATAAATATGAAGAGTCTGACTGAAGTAATCGCACAATTCGAAAATTCACTTGCTGGAACGGATACTTATAAAGTTCTCAAGGCCGCCTGCCTAGATCTGATCAAGCAGGACCCGCATCATGCGGCCGCCTACTATCCTATCTTCGTGTTCGCCAGATCTTATGTGATCCTTTATGAAGAGGAAGCTGTCACATTCGAAACCGCAAACAAGGCGAAGGCCCAGATGCTGGACTACTTGAAGCGTATCGAAAGTGCATTGAGCAGCGATTCGCAAGAGGCGCTTCTGTCGTCACTGAAGAGGTGCTGAAGGGCCGCTCGATACTTGGGCTGTACCCGGCGACCGATGAAAAAAC
>JAQGMD010000215.1 GCA_028292565.1 Burkholderia sp.
CGCGTCCGACAACTCCCGTACCTGAACCTGCCCACCTGTCAAAGCCCGCAGCAAAATCTTATAAGTATCAAGATCGAAAGCAGGCCGCGTCGGTGCCTGATCGAGCATTCGCCTGACTTCGTCCTCCGAACGCGCGGTGCCAAGGCAGCACCAGTTATTCACCACGTGCACATCCTGCCGCCCATCCGCGCCGGTCTCGACCAGTCCAACCGCGCCCGCATAGCGCCAGGTTTGTACCTTGAGCGAGGCGAGTGCGTTCTCGAGCCGCTCCTGATGCAGCGCGACCGGTTCCTTGTCAACGCAGGCGCCATGGCATCGCCGTAGTTGGTGCGCGAAGCAGGGCTTGCCAGATTGTGCGCGGGTCTCCAGGCCGAGCATCACCAGGCACAGTTCATGGCTTTCTGCCAGAGCGAGGAGAGCGGCTTCGGCTTTGCGTTTCGAACGGAACAAGCCGTACAGACCGTCGGCTCTGCCGAAATCCTGTTCGCTTGCATACGTCAACACCGGCTGCAGGTAGCCTTCGGCGGATGGACGCAACTGCCACGCACACAGTTCGCGCTCCCGGCGCAACTTCCGGTTGTGGATCGGCTGCATGTCCTTCACCAATTGCGCTTCCAGCAATAACGCACCCACTTCGCCGGCAGTCTCGCGCCACTCGACCCGTTGGAGCTCGCGTGACAGCCGCATTTCCTTGAATGACGAGTGATCGGAGCTGAAATGCGACATCACCCGTTGCCGCAAATGGATGCTTTTGCCGACGTAAAGAGGCACGTCGTTTTCGGCATAAAAGAGATAGACACCGGGCGTATCTGGAATGTCGTCCAGCAGTTCCTGCGGCACATGCGAGGGCAGGCTCGGACGTTGGAGCAACTGCTGCACCGAACTCAGCAAGGTGTCAGCGGGAACCTCTGCTTCCAGCTTGCGCCAGAACTGCCAGAGAATGTTGGCATCGGCGAGTGCGCGGTGACGTGTCTCAGCCGCCAGGCCATGGCGCACCACCAGTGCATCAAGGCCGTGCTTCAGTTCTTCCGGAAACAGCTTGCGGGAAAGCTTCACCGTGCACAGCACTTCACAGCGCAACGGATGGTCAAGCCGCTTGTATGCATTGCGCAGGAAACCGTAGTCGAAGCGCGCATTGTGCGCAATGAACAAGCCGCTCCCGAGACGCTCCAGCAGTTGCGCCGCGATCATGGGAAATGTCGGCGCGTCCTGCACCATGGCATCGCTGATGCCGGTCAGGTGTTGAATGAATGGGGGAATCGGCGTTTCCGGATTGACCAGTGTCGTCCAGCTGGTGACGCCGGTTGCGCTTACTTCAACGATGCCGATTTCGGTGATGAGGTCGGAGACAGGGTTCGGCCCGGTGGTTTCCAGGTCGATGAAAATCAATTTGCCGTAGTGGTGGATCATTTCAGCGTGGTCTTACTACAGTCAGGCACAGCGCTGAATGCAGATTAAACAAAAGAGTATAGCAAGGCGCTTGGTCATACTGATGAAGCGCAACCTGCATTGACCGTTCAAGACGGAAGAGGTTCGCGAGATATGCGGGTTGACGGCGCACATGCCTGTTTGACTCCGCACAAACGCACCGTCCGCGCACCGAAACTTTGTATCCCTTTCCACCTCTTGACCTACATGCGCTGTCCGCTTTTGTACAGACGGTGGACAGAATGGCATTGCATTTTCTCCGGCCGAAAGTTGCCGGCCTTTTCTGTTACCCCGTTCCTCTATTTGAAAGGGAGGATGCCATGCAATCCCAATTCACCGACTGGAGTTACCCGTTTATGTCCTCGATGACGGGCGCGCTTGCGTTGCTCTTCAGCGCGATACCGAAGGTGCTTGGTTTTGCGGTGATCCTCATCGCCGGCTGGCTGATCGCGTCGCTGATCGAAAGAGCAATGGTCACGCTGTTGCGCGCGGCGAATTTCAACGGACTGGCCGATCGCTCCGGCTTTGCCGAATTCGTGCGCAAGACCGGCGGCAATACCGATGCGGCGCGCCTGATTGCGACTGTCGCGAAATGGTTTGTGCGGCTGATCGCGACGCTGGTTGCGTTCGATGCGCTGGGCCTGCCGGCGGTGTCGGAAGTGCTGCGGCAATTGTTGCTGTGGCTGCCGAATGTGATCGTCGCGCTGGTGGTCGTGGTCCTCGGCGGCATCGCCGCAGGTGCGCTGGCGCGGTTGGTGCGCCGGGCAGGGTATGAAAGCGGGCTGACCAATCCTGACTTGCTGGGCAAGGTGGCCAGCATCGCCGTCTGGGCACTCACCCTCGTGGTTGCGGTGAACCAGATCGGCATTGCCACCACGCTGGTCAATGCCTTGTTCATGGGGACGGTCGGCGCCCTGGCCCTGGCGGTCGGGCTGGCATTCGGCCTCGGCGCGCGCGAGATCGCCGGCGAAATCGTGCGTGACTGGTATCGCCGCGGCAAGCAGGGTGGGTCGGCGCAGATCGAGTCGTCCACCGATATCGCGATCGACATGACCAAGGCTGCGGGTGAGCCGCACGCGAGGGCTAGGGCGAAGTAGAGGGCGATGGGCGGCTCTGCGGGCGCGGCGGATGTAATCCGCCTGCGGTCCCGATGAACCAGTCGATCGACGCCTGCTCAACGGCCGGCGGAATCTCGTGTCCGCCATCGAACTCGACGTATCCGACTTCGTAACCTGCATACTTCAACTGCGCCACGATGCGCCGGCTGCAGGAATCGACCGGCAGGATCGGGTCATGCGTTCCGTGCGAAATGAAAACCAGCGGTTTGCCGCGCTGGACGGCCGGCGCGATGAACCCGGGCGAATAGGCGATCATGTGCGTGAAAATGTCGCCATTGGCAACGCCGAGCGAGAGCCCATAGGACGCGCCGTCCGAAAAACCGCCGATGGCAACATGGGCGGGATCGACCGCATAGTGGTCGCACGCATAGGCCAGGCATTGGTCCACCAGCTCCACATCCGGCCCGTATGACTGGTCTATGATGATGTCCCAGGTATGGCCGTTGGATGCGGGTGCGACCAGGATCAGCCCGACGTCATCCGCGAGGTGTAGCAGCAAATCAAGACCCTGATGCGCATGTCCGCCCGAACCATGGAGCATGAGCGCGAGCGGCATCGGACGCCGCGGGTCGTAGTGGGGAGGCACATAGAGATAGCTGTCGCGCCGGGCACCCCATCTCAACGGCTGCAATCCGGTGGGCGCGGCTACCGTAACTTCGGTGGGGCGCGCGTGCAGGCGGGCTTCGTACAGCATGATGGGCTCCTTATTACAGCTTATGTGGAGTCCCGGCCGGCGGAATCAAGCCGAATGTTGATCAGCTCACGCGTATGCGCACGTCGCCGAGCGTGACCTCTTGCCCTGCGCGAATCTTGGCCGTCTTGCGCAATTCCACCTTGCCGTCGACCGACACTTCGCCGCTGGCAACGATCGCCTTGCCGGCGCCGCCGCTGTCGCAGATGCCGACCAGCTTGAGCAACTGGTTGAGTTCGACGTACTCGCCGTCGAGGTTGAATGTAAGTTGTTGCATGCCGATCATCCTTGCTTTGCGATGGTTTGTCCCGCCTTCTCCAACCACACCTCGAGGTTGGCCTGCAGGTCTTCCTGGCTGAACGAGCAGCTTTCTTCGGTGAACAGGCTGCCGGCCTCCATGCGTCCGAGCAGGTCTTCCATCACCTGGCCATAGCGCGGCGGCAAGGCGGCCAACAATGCGGATTGCGTGCGGCAGGTCTGGCAAAACGCGGCGATGCTGATGCGGTTCTGACGCACATCGTCGAGAGCGGCGCCCAGCGTTTGAAGTGTATGTTGGTGTGACATGAGAAAGCGGGGTGTTTGGGAACCCCCGCATTTTATGCCGACTATAGCTGCTTCGCCTGAAACGTGTTGCATTCGGTGGTCTTGCCGCTTTCTATGCCGCGCTTGAACCAGCGCACGCGTTGCGCCGAAGTGCCATGGGTGAAGGAGTCGGGCACGACATGACCCTGCGACTGGCGTTGCAACGCATCGTCGCCGATCGCCGATGCGGCGCCCAGCGCGGACTCGATATCTCCCGATTCCAGGATGCTGCGGGCCCGGTTGGCATGGTGCGCCCACACGCCGGCAAAGCAGTCCGCCTGCAACTCAAGTCGTACCGACATAGCGTTGGCCTGCGCTTCCGACCCGCGCTTGCGCGCCTGGTCCACCTTGTCCGAGATGCCTGTGAGATGCTGCACATGATGTCCGACCTCGTGCGCAATCACATAGGCTTGCGCAAACTCGCCTGACACCTTGAAGCGCTGCTGCATCAGCCGGTAAAAATCCAGGTCGATATAAATCTTCTGGTCGCCGGGACAATAGAACGGCCCGGAGGCGGAGACGCCGGTGCCGCATGCGGTCCCGGTCCGCCCCGAAAACAGCACCAGCTTCGGACTCACATAGTTGCCGCCCTGGCTGCGAAACAGTTCGGTCCAGGTATCTTCGGTGTCTGCCAACACCGTCGACACGAACTTTGCCATCTGGTCATCTGCGGGTGGCCGGTGCGCCGGCGCCTGCTGGGAAGACGCGACTTCCCCGGACCCGCCGGTAAGCAGGTTGAGTACCGTAAGCGGGTTAAGCCCGAAAAACCAGGATGCAACCACCGCTACGACGACGGTGCCTATCCCAATCGAGCCGCCGCCGATTCCGAACCCGCCGCCACCTCCACCGCCGCCCCGGCGGTCCTCTACATTGTCGCTTTCGCGATTACCTTCCCATTTCATGGCTTCCTCCGCTGATGGTGTCGAATTGCATGTATGACCGCGCGATGACCGATTGGGTCCGGGAATGTTGCGCGGGCGCTTGATCCCGGTGGACAGATGTTGTATTTGAAGCGTCTTAGCAACATCGCCGTAGGGGAATAGTGAAAAACCACGCCGGAAGGTGAGCAAAAGGCGCTCCCTTTTTGTAACCGATATTCACAATACGCATATATGGTATTTGCATTCGCAATTGGCTTTATAACTGCGTGCTCCCTACACTGGTTTCGTGATACTTAACGACCAGGAGTAGCAAATGTTGACCTCTACCATAGGTGTTTCATCGCCATCCATTTCCGTACACGCCTACGCAAAAAACGTTGGCGTCGCTGCCCGTGGTTTGATCGCGGCTGTGCTCGCCATCAAACCGATAGACGAGGACAGCGTACCCGCACACGGTGAGTGCAAGCCGCCTGCCAGCGATGAACTGTCGCTGTTCCGCCTGTATTGCCTGGCCAGCCGCGACAGCTCGTATGATTCGGTGTCGCCGGAACTTGCCAATGAATTGCGTCTGATCGCTGCACGCGGTTAAATGCGGCTCAGCGGCTCAGTTATTGCGCGGACAGGACATTCCTGAACGTCAGGTTGATGCGTTGTCCCTTCGTTTCGCGCTCCTTGTCGATTGCATGACGCCAGTATCTTTGCGTCGCACCCGACATCAGCAGCAGGCTGCCGTCGGCGAGCGCCAGGGACAGCGGCTTCAGGTCTTTCCTCGATTTGTGTTTGAACCTGAAGTTGCGCGTTTCTCCGAGACTGAGTGAGGCGATCACCGGCGCGCTGCCGAGTTCGCGTTCATTGTCGCTGTGCCAGCCCACGCTGTCGCGTTCGTCCCGGTAGAGATTCACCAGCACACTATTGAAACGATGGCCGGTCGCCGTTTCGATGTCTTCTTTAATGCGCAGCAGGGCAGGGCTCCATGGATGCGGGTCCAGTGTAATGCCCGAATAGGTATAGGCTTTGCCCTGGTCGCCGTACCATGCCGAGAGTCGCGGCTGCAAACGCTCTGCGCCGCCGATGTAAATTTTTTCCTGGGTCCAGACTACCTCTTCCAGCAGCGCGTTCCTGAGCTGCTCCGACAAGGGTGGACGATAAAACCCTTGCATGAGCTTCAGCTCCGCATCGATCAGCGGGATCGACCCGAACGTCGCTGCATCTTCGAACAGGTTCAGGTTCATGCAATCAGTCGGAAGCGCGGCACCACGGTACCGTCCACAGCCACATGTTCGAAAAACATCGCTGCATTGCGATGGACCAGTTGCGGCCAATCGGTTTCATACAGAGGTCGATAGACGACGCAAACCTCGTTGGACTCCGTGTTTCGGGAGAGTCCCAGGACAAAGTATTTCTTGCCCTTGTAATGTTCATAAACACCCGGTGTGATAGTCGTGTTGGTCATTTTTTCGCGATAAAGGTTGCCGCCATTATGGCTCAACATGGAACTCGCTTCGAATCGATGGTTCAAACGGGTTGGAAAATTGACAAGGCTTAAGATGAATTATTTCACCCAGACGGGTTTTGAGTATCAGAAACCACGAACCAGAATAGCAACCCGGCAACGTAAGAACGTCAGCGGACCCACGCTGCTCGGCGTAGGCGCCGCGTTAGCTGCCATGGCCATATTTGTGCGATACCGCACGAGGCGGACTGAACGGGAGAATCCTCCGCCGGGCAACTTCATCGAAGTCGATGGTGTCCGGCTTCACTATATTGAGCGAGGCGTGGGCCAGCCTGTTGTGCTGTTGCATGGAAATGGCACCATGGCGCAAGACTTCGGTATCAGTGGCGTGCTTGATATGGCTGCGGATAAATACCGGGTGATTGCTTTCGACCGGCCTGGTTACGGCCATAGTGAGCGTCCGCGCGGCCGGATCTGGAGTGCCGATGCGCAGGCGGAATTGATTCACCGCGCGTTGCAGAGCATGGGCGTCGAGCAACCTATCGTGGTTGGCCATTCTTGGGGCACGATGGTGGCGCTGGCACTTGCTTTGCAACACCCTGAATATGTGCGCAGTCTCGTGCTGCTGTCCGGCTATTACTATCCGACGCCACGTCTCGACGTCGCCATGCTTTCGCCGCCCGCGATTCCGGTCATCGGCGATTTGATGCGCCATACCATCTCGCCGTTGATCGGACGGATGATCTGGCCCGCTATGCTGAAAAAAC
Organism: Burkholderia sp.; assembly: GCA_028292565.1. The sequence continues at coordinate 6,921 of JAQGMD010000215.1, forward strand.
TTTTTCACCCGACGGAAATACCGCAACACTTTTCCTCGTCGTTTCCAGTCTGGATGGCGCTGCGGCCATCGCAGCTGAGGGCGAGTGCCGGCGAGACTGCACTCATGATTCCGGAGGCCGCGATACTCAGCAAACGCTATCGCGAACTGACTATGCCGGTGGTGATCATGTCGGGGGCGAATGATGTGCACGTCACCTCGGAGAGGCATTCGGAGCGGCTGCACGAGGAACTGCCCCACAGTGAGTTGCGGATCACACCGGACGTGGGGCACATGATTCATCATGTGGTGCCGCATGAGGTGATGGCGGCGATTGATACGGCGGCGAAGGCGGCTGCGCCGGTGCGAGTGGTCGAGCAAGCTGGAGCGGGGCAGGGAGTGCATTAGCGGTTGCCCCTCCCCCCTGGCTGGACGTAGAGCGAGTCATGACCGGTCATGACCCGCTCTACGACCGATCCCTGATTCCTGACCTCTCAAGCCGTCGTTACCACCCTCACATCCCCATCCTTCCGCACAATATTGATCCCCACATTATTCGGATACCGCTGCAGCATCAAATCCACCGTCGCATCCCCAATCGCCAGATCCCTGATCTCGACGGTCTCAAGAAAAGGCGGCAACTGCGGATTCCTGAACTGGATTTCACCCTTGAGCGGATCAAACGAAAGTCCGAGACATGCCTGCAGCAGGTAGAAGACGCTGGCCGCAGCCCAGGCTTGCGGCGAGCAGGCAACCGGATACAAAGTCGGTCCTTCGTCCGGCCGCTTTTCAAAGCCGCAGAACAGTTCAGGCATCCGATGCTGGTCCATGTACAGGCTGACTTCCCGCAGCCCGGAAAAGACCGCCATCGCTTTGTTGGTAAAACCGTAGCGCGCCATGCCCGCGGCAATCACCGCATTGTCATGCGGCCAGACCGAGCCGTTGTGGTAAGCCATCGGGTTATAGCGAATTTCCTTCTTCGGAATAGTGCGTATGCCCCAGCCGCAGAAGAAATCCTCGCCCAGCATCTGGTCGGCAATGCGCGCCGCCCGCTCCGGCGTCGCGATCCCGCTCCACAACGCATGCCCGGCATTGGAAGAAGGCACGGCGCATTTCTGTTTCTTGCCGTCGAGCGCAAGCGCATAGGTGCCTGCCTCTTCGCACCAGAACGCTTCATTGAATTGTTTCTTGAGCAGGACCGCGGCTTCTTCCAGTTCCTTCGCGTAGGTGTGCTCCTCAAAAAGACGTGCGAGCCGCGCGGCATGCAGCTTCGCCTCGTACACATAGCCCTGTACTTCGCACAAGGCGATCGGCGCTTCGGCCAGTCGCCCATCCATGTGAAAGATCGAGTCGTGCGAATCCTTCCAACCCTGCTGCGCGAGGCCGCTCTCGGTATAGCGGGCGTACTCGACAAAGCCGTCGTGGTCACGATCGCCGTATTCGTCAATCCATTGCAGTGCTGCCTTGATGTTTTTCCAGATGGAGCGGATAAACGCCAGGTCGCCAGTCCTTTCGTAATAGGCACCGGCCAGCGCGATGAACAACGGTGTCGCATCCACCGTGCCGTAGTAATGGCGGAACGGGATTTCGTCGAGCGCGGCCAGTTCGCCCTTACGCGCTTCGTGCAAAATTTTTCCCGGCTCCGCGTCACGCACGGGATCAAGTTCAGTGGCCTGGGTCGCGGCCAGGAAGTTGAGCACGCCTTTCGCAAGCCCCGGATCCATCCATAAGTATTCCCACGCGGTGAGGATGCCGTCGCGTCCAAAAGTGGTCGAGTACCACGGCAGGCCGGCATAGGGATAATCCCCTTCCTTCAGGGACGTGGTCAGCATGACGAGGTCTGCCGTGGAACGATCGAGCCAGCTGTTGAACAGCGGGTCCGATGTGACGATCTTGCAGCCGTTTTTAAGTCGTGCATGCACACCCTGGTTGAGCTGGGTGAAAGCGGAAAAATAATCGGACGGCTCGAACTTGAACTTGCCTTCCTGTTCGCAGCCGATGGTCGCGTAGACATGTGCCTCGCCTTTCGGCGGAAGGTCGATCATGAATTCGGCATGCCCGGCGGAGATTATGTCCGGTACCGGTTCAAAGCGTATATGCGTTTTGCGCACCGATTCATCCAGGCCGCGATACCCCATAACGAGTTCGGACTTGTTGACGCGCGGTTCGATATGTTCGCCGCGCCCGGCACGCGAGAATCCGCGCACTTCAAAGATGTCCTTGTAATCGGCGTCGAAGTGCATCGCGAGTTGCGTCTGGACGCGTTCGAGACCGAAATTGACCACCCGGACATGCTCGTAGCAGGCGTTGTTCCAGAGCAGCTTGGCGCGGAAGATATGCAGTATTCCCTTGGGAATCGCATTTTTCCCATCCGGATGAAGATCCGGATTCATCAACTCGATAATGAAGAGGCCGTTGTCGTCTTTTACCGTCGAGTTGAGAAACATCGGCCGTACGCCGTCGATCAGCAATTCCTGCTGCGAAAGAAAACAGGTGTCGCCGTGGTAGATGCCTTCTTCGCCGAGCCCGATCGGCTGGATGTCGCCGAAGCGGTCGAACATCGCGAAGATCTCGTTATGCTTCAACACCCGGCGTCGTTCGTCGGCGGGTGACGAAGTCGCGAGGATGAACCACTTCCCGCCTAGCTGGATTTTCTCGACCATTGCTCTTCCCGGTTATTGTTTATCGTTGTGCTTCGGAGCCGGAGAAACGCTTTAACGCGATAAGAGTCTCCGATAGACGTCCAGGTAGCTGTTCGCCATCGCCGTGGCCGTGAAGCGGCGCTCGAACGCCGCGCGGCAGGCTTTCCTGTTGATAGTGTCGATCTGCATCGCCGCACGCACCGCTTCGTCCTGATTCGTTACCACGAAGCCGGTCACGCCATCCTCGATGATTTCCGGGATCGAACCGTTCTGGTATGCAATCACCGGCGTTCCGCAGGACAACGCTTCGATCATTACCAATCCGAATGGTTCAGGCCAGTCGATGGGGAACAGCAACGCCCTGGCGTGTTCGAGCACTTCCATTTTTTCTTTCTCGCCGACTTCGCCGACATAGGTCACATGGGGTTTGCGAAACAGCGGCTTGATGCATTCATTGAAGTAATCCTCCTCCACCTTGTCGATCTTGGCGGCGACGATCAACTGCGCACCGCATCGTTCTGCGATTTCGATGGCGCGATCGAGGCGCTTCTCCCGCGATATCCGGCCCACGAACGCGAAGTAGTCTGACGGAGCAGGGCAGAACGAGAACGTATTTGCCGGCAGGCCGTGATAGACGGTTTCTATCCAGTTCGCATAGGGGAGCGGAGCGCGCTGGCTGTTCGAAATCGAGACCAGCGGCATGTCAGCAAAATGGTTGTACACGAGTGCGAGTTCCGGCAAATCCTGCCTGCCGTGCAAGGTCGTCACGTGGGGCGTGGGAAGTTTCCTCGCCAACGGAAAATGCAGGTAGTCAGTGTGAAAATGAATGAAGTCGAACGTATGGGCCGATTCGGACACCAGGTCCATCTGTATCGTGTGATAGGCCAGCCATGACATGTCTCCCGGGCCGGGGCGGATGCTCGAAGCGACTGCGGAGACCAGCCTGGCGTTGGTGATCGAGTCGCCGCTGGCGAACAACGTCACCTCGTGACCGGCCTTGACCAGTGCTTCGGTCAGGTTGTAGATCACGCGCTCGGTACCACCGTAAGCTTTGGGCGGAACACGCTCGAAGAGCGGTGCTACTTGTGCAATCTTCATATCTGAAATCCAGGGGCAACATGCCGCGGAACCATACATTGAGAAAGGACACGGAGAAACTGCAATATCGGTGCTGGGCGATCCAGCATGCAATGATCGCAAGAAAGTAAGACGCCCCATTCCGAACGAAGTTCCAAGCTGCAAGGAAACATGTTCCGCTTCGATCGCGTTTACGGTGGAATCGGCCGAACAAACTCAACCGCTCCCGGGTCGAACAGGACAACCATTTTTATGGAGGCAATTATGCGGACAACGTGGGTTGTCGCCGCTGACAGCGGCCGGGCAAGGATTTTTGAAACAGAGGGTACCGGGAAGAATTTTCACGAGATTCAGGACTTCGTCAACGAGGCCGGACGTGAACGCGATCAGGATCTGCGTAGCGATGCGAAAGGACGATTCTGGGGCAAGGGCGAGCGGCACCAGGGACATACCACCGACCCTGACATCGATGCGCCGCGACATGAAACTGAACTGTTCGCGAAGCAGGTGGCCGAGTACCTGGAAAAAGGGCGGGTGGAGCACCTGTACGATGGTTTGTTCCTGGTTGCCGATCCGCAGTTTCTCGGAATCACGCGAGCCAAGTTAAGCAACGAGGCGAAGCAACTCATCCAGCGGGAGTTACCGAAAGATATCTCCTGGCTCGATGAAAAAGACATCGCCGAGTTTTACGTCAAAAACCGGCTGCCGGATTCCTGAGCGAGGGGCGGTACACAGCTCAACGCAGAGTTTTTCGTTACGCTCGCGACTTCTCAGATGACAAATAGAACCACGCCGGTATCACCGGCGTAGCAACCGCTAATACGAAGCCCGGTAACGATAGCCCTTGAAATTAAGGACCATCCCGGCGGGCGTCAGTTTTTCCAGGACCAGGTCCGGCGCCACCTGATCGCCCTCGTGCAGCAACTTGTTGTTGATCAATACCGTGCGGGCCGTTTTGTTCTGGGAATAGATATAACCGTTGATCTTGTAGGCGGGGATCTCATTCCGGATGTGCTGTGGTAATTCGTGAAGAGCCGCAATGCGTGCTCCGCTGGCGGCAGCGGTATTTTCCGCCACCTTAGGTTCCGCCGGCGCGGCCGCCCTGGCCGGTTTCTTCGGCGCCGCTTCCTTTGCCGGGCTGGCTTTCTCTTTCGCTGGTTTTGCGGGCGCTTTAGTTGGTGCGGCGGCGGCAACGGCGGGGGGCGGAGTAACCGGGGGTGCCGGAGGAGCGTGTGCGATTACCGCAGGCGGTGCCGGGGCTGCCGGTGCGGGCTGCGGAGCGACTGCTGCCACTGGTGGCGCTGCCGGTGCCACGGGCGGGAGCGCAGGCCGCAGCCTGAACCACGCAAGCGCGAGCAGCACGGCCGCGATCGCGGTCAGCCCGACCCGTATCCATGCTTTCTTGCGCACTGACGATTCTTCGTCCATGTACTCAGGGCCCGTCGGATGGAGGGCATGCAGCTGTGCCCGGAGTTGTGCCTGGGGCTGTGAAGCAGCGCCCGAATTGCGCTCCGATTCCGCTTTTTTGAGTGCGTCGAGAATATAGGACATCGTGTTATTCCGTTGCCTTGATGGTGGCGGTGTAACTGTTTTGCAGGCGTGGCTCATCCAGGCCGGCCACGCGATTGAGGTGCATGAAGGTGAGCGGCCCGACCATGCCGTCGGCTTTTATTCCGCGGGTGGTCTGGAATTCGCGCACGCGCTTCACCATTTTTTCGTCGTACACCTGATTTTCGCCCGGCGCTTTTTCACCGCTGAGCGTGGCCAGTTGCGCGGCAATCCAGTCCACTTCCGGACCCTTGTCGCCAAACTCGACATGGCCGCGATACAGCCACGGCGCCTGCCACAGCGTGGTGAAGTCGCCCTGGAAGTAGCGCGACAGCACCAGCAGGCTCACCGTTTGAGTTGCCTCCCCGGCGGAAAGCGTCACAGTCGAATCCGACAAGCCGGTGAGCACCGCATGATAGGTTCCTCCGGCACGGTCGTGCAGTGTCACCAGCGCCGGGCGATCGAGCTGGCGCAGCTCGGCAAATCCGCCTCCGCTCCGGTAGCAATGCAGATTCTGGTCGCGCGCTGCCACGCATGGTTCTCCCAGCGGCAGGTTAACGCCCCACAGCTTCGCCAGTTGCTGGTACGCGACGTTCCTGTCTTCCAAACCGTGGCTGGACGTTCCGTCCACCTCGGAAAAAATCTTCCTGGCCGGAGCGGTCGTTGTTACTGTGGCCGGCTTGATCATCTTGTCGGCGTTTTCCGTCACGTCCGGCATTACGGTGGCCGCGATGGGCCGGCGCGCATCCAGGCCCTGCATGAACGAACCCAGCGTCCATATAACCGCCAGAACAGCCAGTGCGCTTGCGGCGAGGGATGCCTTTCCCGAAAGCTTCAGGCCGGGCCGGGGTGGCTGCGCTTTTGGAGCGGCCTCGGGGATTCCGAATACTTCCGTCGCCGCCTTGTCGATCATCGCGCGATCTGCTTTACGCTTGTCTTTCGCATAGGCGCCGAGCAGCGCACGATCGCACAACAAATTGATACGGCGCGGCACTCCCTGCGCAAGGTGATGGATCTGCGCCATCGCCCGCCGATCAAATGGCGGCGCGCCCGTCGACCCGGAGACCGAAAGCCGGTGCTGGATGTAGGCGGCGGTTTCCAGCTCCGTTAACGCATTGAGGTGATAACGCGCGATGACGCGCTGCGCGAGTTGCTGCAGTTCCGGCCTGTCCAGCATGCCGCGCAATTCCGGCTGTCCGATCATGATGATCTGCAGCAGCTTGCGTTCATTGGTTTCGAGGTTAGTCAGAAGCCGCAGCTGCTCGAGCACCTCGGCCGACAGGTTTTGCGCCTCGTCGATGATCAGTACATTGTTCTGACCCTCTGCATGGCTGTCCAGCAGATAGCGGTTGAGCGCATCGACGTAAGCCTTGACGCTTGCCGCGTTCCTGCCTTCGTAGGTAAAACTGATGCGGAACTCGTCGCAGATCGACTGCAGCAGCTCTTTTACCGTCATCTTCGGGTTGAAGATGTAAGCCACATTGCAGTTAGCTGGAACCTGCTCGAGGAAATAGCGGCACACGGTCGTCTTGCCCGCACCGATTTCACCTGTCAGCATTACCAGGCCGCCGCCGCTGTTGACGCCATAGAGCAGATGCGCCAACGCTTCTCGGTGCCCGTGCGTCATGAACAGATAGCGCGGGTCGGGCGCAATCGAAAATGGCGCTTGCGTCAGGTTGAAGTAATCGATGTACATGGTCGCCCGTTAATAATCCCCGGAAAGGCTAGCATAATGCCCGGCATCACGCCATGTGAGTGGACAAACCGGCCATGGGCATGGAGTTTGCTGCCAAAAGCTCTTTCCAGAAGAAAGGCGGTGAAATCATGGAGTGCCCGGTTTGCAAGAACGTCAACCTGGTGATGTCCGACCGGCAGGGCATCGAAATCGATTACTGTCCCCAGTGCCGTGGCGTATGGCTGGACCGGGGTGAGCTCGACAAGATCATCGAACGGTCCGCAGGTGCGCCGCCATCGCAGGCCGCCGCTGAACAGGCGCGCGAGGCCTACCCGACGCAGGACCACCTGCATCATGGCGTTCGTCATGACACCGGCCATGGCAAGAAAAAGAAACGCGGCGGTTTTCTGGAGGACCTGTTCGATTTCGACTGATCGAGCGCGGCTCCCCGGCATTGTTGGTCTGCAAAATCGGTAGTAGCATTCCGACCAGCATTCCCCCTTCATCTGCCAGGAGCCATCATGCGTAAAACCTCTGCTTCGATCCTGATGCTGTCTCTGTTGTCCGCTTCCCCCGCCGTATTGGCGGCCGGCCAGATGAAGCCCGGCCTGTGGGAAATGACAATGAAGTCGGACGCGATGAAGAACATGCCGAAGATCCCGCCCGAGCAACTGGAGCAGATGCGCAAAAAGGGCGTGGAGATGCCGCAGATGCAGGACGGCGGTATGGTGCAAAAGGTGTGCATCACCAGGGAGATGGCAGAGCGCGACGGCGCGGCCAAAATGCACGCGGCGGAAGGCGGGTGCCAGCCTAAAAACTTTATCAGCACAGGCAACAGTTATTCCGGCGACATCGTATGCAATGGTCCCGAGCTGAAAGGCGAGGGCAAGGTCAAAGGCACGTACTCCGGGAACGAAAGCTTTTCCTCGACTTACCACTTCAAGGGAGCTGCCGCCGGCCACCCGGTCAACCAGCGCAGCGAAAACAGCGGCAGGTGGCTCAGCGCCGATTGCGGCAATGTAAAGCCGGCCGGCGAAGCCAGGAAAAAATAGTGGCCCGACGCTACCACTATCATGTGTATGTGATTGAACTATCGAAAGACGTACTGTACGAATCACGCTTCAAAAAGGCCAATCCCGATTACGTCACCGGCAAGCCCTGTGTCTACGTCGGGATGACCGGCCTCAATCCCGACCTGCGTTTCGACAAGCACAAGGCCGGCCTGCAATCCAACAGGTACGTGAAAGAGTTCGGACTGCGCCTGCTGCCGCAACTGTACGAGATGTATAACCCGATGCCCTACGACGGGGCGCGCGACATGGAAGTGGAACTGGCAATCGGTTTGCGCGAAGCGGGGTACGGTGTCTGGCAAGCTTAATTCTGCAAGCGCAGGTTTGATTCACGCCAAGCGCAGTATCGCAACGCCTCCTATGCTGAATCAGCGGAAGTCTTCGTGGCTGTGTTGAAGAGACTTCCGGTTGGTTCTAGGAGGCGCGATGAGATTCTTCGCATGTGTCCCGGCACTGCTGCTTTTCGGTAGCGTCTGCGTTTCAACACATGCGCAGATATACAAGTGCAAAGAGGCAAACGGAGCGACGCTTTACACCGATTCCCCCTGCGATCCCGACGCCGACACAGTCGCCTACATGCCGAAAGGGACTACCCGATTCCAGGCCTCGCCCTTATGGGACCCTTTGGCTGAAGACGATCCGGATACCCTGGCCGAGCAAGAGCAGGACCTCCTGCAGCAGCTCAGGGAAGCGCGCATAGAAGAAGGGCAGTCGCTTCATGAGACGACGGAAGTGGTTGCTTTGCGCCGGCAACTCCTGGGCATGCTGAAGTCCGTGCGCAAGCAAAAGAGTGAAGTGCAGAACCGCGGGGACGCGCTGGACGAGGGCGAGGAAATCGTTTCGGATCGGTAGGGCGCACCCTACGTCGGTAGCGACGCCTTGAACATCTTTGCAAACTCGCGAGCCGCAGCCGTGCGATAGCGCTGCTTGTGCCACAACAACGCCGCGGTCCTGACCACCGTCGGTCTGGTGATCCGCGTCTTGATCAATTCACGGTCATTGCCGATCGCTCTGTCAGAAAGTATCGTTGCGAGCGCACCCGTCCTCACGGTATTGAGCAGGGCGTGGATTGAATTCATTTCGAGTGCCACATTGCCATCGACATACTGTCCGAAGGATTCATCGATCAAACGCCTGGTCATGTACCGGTTGCTCAGCAGCGCGAGCTTGAAACCCGCGAGGCGGCTGGCCTGCATGCTCGGACCGGTCGTCGCAACCGTGTCTTTGTGCGTGATCAGCACCAGTTCTTCGTCGAACAGCGCCTCGGCATCAATCTCCTGGTGGACGGCGGGAGCAAACGCGACACCGAGGTCGAGCTCGCCGTCCATGATCGATTGCTCTGTTCGCAGCGCGGTCAGCTCATCGACCGTGACGCGCACGTTGGGAAAGGCGGTAACGAATTTCGACATGACCGGAGGAATCAGCGAACTGTTGAAGGTGTGAATGACGCCGATGCGCAGATGCCCACGCACCAGGTTGTCCAGTTCCGACAGCGCCATCGCACCGTCCTCCATTTCCTTTAGTGCGCGCTGTGCAAAGCTGCGAAATACGTCGCCGGCCTGGGTCAGCTGGATGCCGCGGCCGACACGGTCGAACAAGATTGTCCCCAACGATTCTTCGAGTTGCCGGATCTGGTGCGACAGCGTCGATTGAGTGACGTTAAGCTGCTCGGCCGCGCGCGTCATATGCTGGGTTGCCGCGACGGCGAGGAAATAACGCAGGTGACGGGTTTCCATGATTGATCGATACCAACGATTGAATTCCTGAAAATATATCATTGGATCAGTAAGTCGGCGCTATTTATGATGATTCGGTACAAACGGGCAGACCCTGTCCGGAAGCCATCAAAGCCAATAGCCGACATGAAAATCGAATCGATCGAAGCAATCCTGGTAGACATTCCTACCACCCGCACCCACCATCTGTCGTTCGCGGCAGTCAACGTGCAGAACTATGTAATTGTCAAGATCAAGGCCGAGGGCCTTACCGGAATCGGCGAAGCGTCGACCATCGGCGGGCCGGCCTGGGCGGACGAGAGCACCGAGGGCATCAAGGGCATCATCGATCTTTACCTGGCGCCGCGCCTGATCGGCCAGAACGCCGACGAAATCGGCCGCCTTAGCACTTTGATGGATATTGCCGTCAAAGGAAACCGCTTCGCCAAAGCGGCGATCGAGATGGCACTGTACGACCTGGTGGCGCGCTCACGGAGACTGCCGGTTCATGCGCTGCTCGGTGGTAAGGTGCATGATGCGATTCCGCTGGCCTGGACACTTGCTGCCGGCGATACCGCGCGCGATATAGCAGAGGCGGAAGAGATGCTGGAACGCCGCCGCCATAACATCTTCAAGCTGAAGATCGGCGCCAAGGCGCCCGACGTGGATTTTGCGCACGTGGCAGCGATCTGCAAGGCCGTTGGTGATCGCTCAAGTATCCGTGTAGACGTTAACCAGGCCTGGGACGAGCTTACGGCCGCCAAATGGATTCCGCGCCTGGAAGAAGCCGGCGTGGACCTGATCGAACAGCCGGTAGCGCGCTGGAACTTCGGCGCAATGGCCCGTCTTGCGATGAACAATCGCGTGGGCATCATGGCCGACGAGAGCGTCGGCACGATACAGGAAGCCTTCGAGCTGGCCAAGACAGCGGCCGCTGATGTGTTCGCGCTGAAGGTAACCAAGGCAGGCGGCATCGCCAACACGAAGAAAGTGGCCGCGATCGCCGAAGGCGCGGGCATCGGCCTGTACGGCGGATGCATGCTGGAGACCAGCGTCGGCACCGCCGCGTATGCGCACACCTTCGCCACCATCGCCGGCATCGACCAGGGTTGCGAGCTGTTCGGTCCGATGCTGCTGAAAGACACGATTACCGTGCAGGACCTCGAGTACCGCGATTTCAAGGTATGGATCCCGCAGGGAATCGGAGCGGGCGTCGACCTGGACGAAGACAAACTGGCGTTCTACCGCCGCGACAAGGCGACCACGGTCGCCGCGTAATACGAACGACACAGAGGAAAATACCATGCTGTTCCATGTACACATGATCATCAAGATGCCGCACGATCTGCCCGTTGCGGTCGCCGACGATATCAAGGCGCGCGAAAAAGCCTATGCGCAGGACTTGCAGAAGCAGGGCAAGTGGGTGCACCTGTGGCGCATCGTCGGTGAGTACGCCAATTACAGCGTGTTCGATGTCGAGTCGAATGACGAGCTGCAAAAAGTGTTGTCGGGCCTGCCTCTTTTCCCGTTTATGGAAATAAAGGTAACGCCGCTGGCGAAGCATCCGTCGGCAATTGTTTGACGTTCAAATTTCTGGAAACCCAATGAAAAAAACCATGTTCAAAGCGGTATCGGCTGCGCTGATGTTGTCGGCCGCATTCACGGCCGCAGCTGCGGATTACCCGAGCAAGACCATCAAATGGGTCGTGCCCTTTCCTCCGGGCGGCGCCATGGACGTGATGGCACGCACGCTGGGCGACAAGCTCTCGAAGAGCATGCAGACGCCGGTAGTCATCGAAAATCGCGCAGGCGCGGGCGGGATCATCGGATCCACTGTCGTGGCGAAGTCGGAGCCTGACGGTCACACGATGATGATTGTTTCGATCGGTCATGCCGTGAACCCCAGCCTGTATTCGAAGTTGTCCTATGACCCGATCAAGGATTTCGAGCCGGTCAGCCTGGTCGGCATCGTTCCGAACATCCTGGTCGTCAATCCCTCCGTCAAGGCCACCTCGGTCAAGGATCTGATCGCGCTGGCAAAGGCGGAGCCGGGCAAGCTGAGCTATGCCTCGGCCGGAACCGGTACGACCATCCACCTGGCAGCCGAACTATTTTCATCGATGGCTGACGTGGATATCATGCACGTTCCCTACAAGGGCAGCAGCCCGGCGGTGACCGACCTGATCGGCGGACAGGTCAACATGATGTTCGATTCGTTGTCGTCCGCGAAACCGTATATCGACTCAGGCAAAGTGAAAGCGCTGGCGGTTACCACCAGCAAGCGTTCGAGTTTGTTCCCGAACGTGCCGACCATGGCGGAAGCCGGCATCAAAGGCTATGAACTGAGTGGATGGTATGCGGTATTCGTGCCGGCCAAGACACCGAAGCCTATCGTCGATCGCCTCAACAGCGAATTGCGCAAAGCGCTTCAGCAACCGGATGTCCGCCAGCGTTTTGCGGGCATCGGAGCAGAAGTGGTCGGCTCGTCGCCGGCTGAACTCGGTCAGTACCTGAAATCGGAAACCGCACGCTGGTCCAAGGTGGTTCAGGACCGTAACATCAAAGCCGACTGAAGCAGCTTCACTTCCGGCATTTGGCGCATCGTGTGAACGGTGCGCCATTTTTTTTGTGCGTCCGCATGTGTGCCGTGATCCGCGGCGGTTTGAGTTTCGT
>JAQGMD010000240.1 GCA_028292565.1 Burkholderia sp.
TCGGTGGCAACCGGTATGTCGCCACCGACATGGGCGACCGGTTTTTAGTCCGCATCTCCAACGGTGTGTATGTGTGCGGCGAAACGCTGGAGAAGGCCAGGGACCGCGTCATCGAGGCCCTGGAGAAAAAAGGAACGTAAGCAGGGGCTCGATTCTTGCGAGCCGGGGCTGCCCGCAGTACGCTACCCATGCAGCTTAATGAATACGTTCACCCCTTCGGCGTCCCTGTCTATCCCACCTGACGCCTGACTTCAAAATCCACGATCATTTTCGGCAGCCGACATCCGGATGCGGCATTGTGCCGGGCTTTCGTTATTTGTTGGCAGGCACATCGTGATGCGCCCTATGTCCTATTTGGACAGATTTCATGCCGCCGCTTTTCGCGTGGGCGCGGGTGCCATCCTGCTGATTCATGCATGTAATTTTTTCCGTCAGGAGGTAAGACGTGACCTCCACCCTGTACGTAAAACGGCGGAACCGGGCGCCCCGTCAAAAAAATGCTTGGCACAAATTGTGCGTATAGAAAGATACGTGGACCGCAAACACCATTTGCATTGCACACATCTATCTTGCTCGCAATCAAAACAAGTAATTGTGTTGCCACGCCCCGCATGGGCTACGCTCCGCCAAACATATACAGGACAAACATGCTTTTAGATTCGCAGTCCTATTCCTTTTTTCCGTCCGCATCGAGGCAGCGGCAGGATGAGGGACCGAAGGGCTTGTATTTTGATTTGCTTAAAAAAGAACTGGCTGACAAAGCCGTAACCGCATCAGGCGCCTTCCTTGCATCACAAATACAGGCAACGCGGCAACTGCCCTCTGACCTGCCCGAGGATATCAATGATGTTCCGTTGTGGATCGAACGGAACACCGAACAGGTGGGGTGGCAGTATCGCGAGTACCTGGACGCCCGGAAGGCAGGCGGCGCACGCCGATATTTCAGCAACAAGTCGCATGCACTGTACTTCCTGAAGTGCGTGGCGCCGACAAAGCTGGTGGACGGTGCGTGGCTATACGGTTTGGTACATCGCTGGAACGATGCCCGCTTCTCCTCGCTGATCAGGATATATCTGGAAGAGCTTGGCGAGGGCATTCCCAACAAGAACCACGTCGCGCTTTACCGGGCATTGCTCGCATCCCATGGCTGCGAGCAATGGCGCAATCTGCCGGTAGAGTATTTCGTGCAAGGCGCGATCCAGCTCTCCCTTGCCTACAACGCGGGCGAGTTCCTGCCGGAAGTCATTGGATTCAACCTCGGTTATGAACAGTTGCCCCTGCATCTGCTCATAACCGCTTACGAACTGAATGAACTGGGCATCGATCCCTACTATTTCACGCTGCATGTGACGGTCGATAACGCTGCCACCGGCCACGCGCAAAAATCCCTGCAAGGTTTGCTTGACGCGTGTCCATCCGTGGGGGATGCGAAGTCGTTCTACAGTCGCGTCATTGATGGGTACAAGCTCAATATGCTGGGCAAGAGCACGACTTCCGTTATTTCATCGTTTGATCTGGACAAAGAGCTGATCTCCATCTTTCAGGAGAAAAGTATCGTGGGACAGCAGATGCATTCGGATTATTGCCGTGTTGGCGGCAGAACCGTCAACGACTGGCTATCCGATCCCGCGGAGATTCCCGGCTTTCTCGCCAGTCTCGAAAAAGCAGGCTGGATCAAGCGCCATCAGGATCCGAAGAACAGCCGGTTCTGGAACCTGATTCAAGGAGACAAGGCCGAAATGTTCGGCGTTTTCACCGCATACGAACAACAAGTCATTTTCGACTGGATCTCGGGCGACATCTCCGCCGCCGGAAAATCCGCTTCAGGGGAGCCGCGCCAGCTGGCATACAAGGCGAGGCAGCGACTGCACGACAGTCTCGGCCATCATTCGACCAACAGACATCATCGTGCAGCGACTCGTGGCATCATTCGCCGACGATTTTCCCATGGCACGGAGGTGAACGACCAGGACGAATTCAACGCGGAACTGCGCATGTTTGAAGAAACGCTGGCTTCACTTTCAAACAAAGAGGAAACCATGTCAATGCTGACCAGGCTGATGTCCCCGAGTGATCACCATACGGCACCCGGGCTCATGGCGACGCGCATTTTTACGCGCTTGCTTGAGTAGGGTTTCGTTCGCATATCAAGGAGATTTCAAGATGCAGGTAGCAGATTTGAATGGCACGCAGTTGGACTATTGGGTCGCCAAGGCCGAAGGCATTGAGGTGAAATACAGCACCGCCGTTGAGCAGTGGCGGGTCATGGGCGAGCTCACCGAGATCTGGTGGTCGCCCCGTCTGAACTGGTCGCAAGCCGGTCCTATCATCGAGCGCGAAGGCATCGGTTTCTTTCGCGCGCAGAGTCCCGGCCCCGAGTACGGCGATGAAGCGTGGGCAGCCTCCGACGTTCATGATGCTTCCACCTACCGGGGCGGCACGCCGTTGATCGCGGCCATGCGAGCCTACATCGCCAGCAAGTATGGCAACGAAGTTTCCGACTAACAGGCGTGTCAGTAGCTCGCAGGGCTTCTGCTTTCCACCCTACGAAATGTTGCGTTTGGCGGAACCAGAAGCTGTTTCAAGGTCACCCCCGAAAGGAAACACATTCTCCCAATAAATTTTCAACTGCGATGAGCAATATATGGATCTCGTTACATCCTCCCGCGCCGACGGATACAGAACCATCTCCCGCTCGGAGGCCGAATCGCTGATCGATTGGCGATGCAGCCAGATCAAAGCGCTACATGTGCTGCGTAGCCATCTCATCGATCTCAAAGGTGTTAACCACGAGGACGATCTGTGAAGCGCGATTCGGTCCGGGCCTATATACGGATTACCGTAAAAACCTCCTGTTGACGACATCGGTCGTTGATCCCGGCGGATTCCGCTTCGACAGACACCTCCTTAAATAGGTGAGGAGAAACACCTGCAGCATCCACCGGCAAACAAAGAAACTACCAACTCGAGCGGATGACCAAATCCGGCGTATGAGCTTCCTTGAGAGCAAGTTAACGTACCCGGCAAGCTACAAACGGGAAAACCGGTATAGGAAATCTACGTAGCCTGTGCCGGCAGCATCCAAAGGGAGTAGCACTTATGACTGAACATGAAACAGAAGCGCGTTCCAAAGCGGCGCAGCCCGCGTCCAGTGGATTCGGCCTGGTCAGGTGGTGTGTAGAGGGCGGTCGAACCGCCTTGCTCATGTCACCGCAATGGCAGGGGTTACGGGCAGCGCCGCTGGTGATCGCTGCGCTCATGGCGGCCATTTTCGGGCTCCTCGTCCTGGTGGAGCGTTTGTATATCGTTGGTCCCGCTGATTTCTACTGGAAGGCGATCGCAAGCGGCTGGTTCAGCAGCGCCCTGCTGGCCTGGGTTTGTTATCTGATGCGGCCGGCGCCACTTCGCGGTTCTCCTT
>JAQGMD010000098.1 GCA_028292565.1 Burkholderia sp.
CTCGCCCCGAGTGCGCCCAGCAGCAAGGCCCAGAAAAACGCCTCGGCAAACAGGATAGGGAAATCTATATGCATCATGATTAACATGGAGTTCTGGATGGAATTTCAAGGAGGAAGCGTTCGCGCAGGATCTTTGACAAGGCAACGCACCAGAGTAGCGCGCCGAGGAAGACGCAGACAAGCGGCCAGGCAAGCAGCAGCGGGATGTGGCGCGATGCAAAGGAGAATTTATTCATTCTGCGGTAAATACATGGATACATCCTCTGGACGACAGCACTGGAAGCGCCCTGTCCTGCACGCCTGCAGGACAATCACCTCCAACAGCATCGACTTAGTATTTACGGCAGCGAAATTGGAAACTTTACGGCGGATTTCGATTTGTTTTGAGGAAGTAGCGTGCGCATGGCGCACCCTACTTCTTGGGACGACCTATCACTGTGCGCGGATATAGGCCGCGATCTTCTCGAGCAAAATCGTCAGGTCGCGCTGCACATTCGTGAAATTCGCATTCCGCTCACGCGTCTTCTCATCCATGTACAGCGGACGGCGAATTTCGATTTGCAGGCTGTGCCTGCGCAGGTGAGGCTTGCCGATCTGGGCGATCAGCTGCACGCCCTTGTAGGGGTCGTTGCAACGAACGGTATAACCGAGGGCTTTCAGTTCGGACTCGACCAGTGCGACGAATGCGGGTTCGCAAGTGGTGCCGTCGCGATCACCGAGGACAAAATCGGCCAGTGGATGCGGACTGTCGATGCCGAGCCGTTGATACGCGTCGTTCGGCATCGAGTGCAGGTTCAGGTGCCAGACACGGCCGAATTGTCCGAACGCGGATTCAATCGACCTGGACAGCGCCGCGTGATAAGGCCGGTAGTAGTCGGCGATGCGGCCCTGCACTTCCTCGACTGAAAGCTTGCGATCGTAGATCGGGGTCGCCTTGTCGATATTGCGCCAGACCAGACCATAGCCGAGCCGCGTTTTCGGACCCGGATCCAGCGGCTGCGGCCACAGCGACGCCAGCATTTCCGGATCAAGGTCGTCGAGTGTGCGGTTGGGATCGATATACACACGCGGGAAATTGGCTGCCAGCAGCGTGGCGCCGACGCGTGGAGCGGCATGCCACAGCGCGTCCACATGCGTGTCCTCTCCCCTGCGCAGCGACGCGTGCGCGACTGCCGCACCGAAGTCAGCGGGATAGTGAGTGCCGCTATGCGGCGAATCACACACCAGGGGAATCGCTTCCCCGGTTGGCATGTGCAATTCGTAGGGATCGAAAGACATGTGCATCAATCAGTCCAGTTTGATGTTCGCTTTTTTGGCGACTTCGGCGTAGCGCGCGAGCGCCTGTTTGATCTCGGCCTGGAACTGTTCCGGTGTGTTCGGCACCGGCGTGCCGCCCATTTCCGCAAGCTTCTGCTTGAACTCAGGTGCTTGCATGCCTTTGTGGATGGCCTGGTTCAGGCGGTTGACGATGTCACGCGGCGTTCCCGCGGGTGCGACGATGCCGAACCAGCCGGCTTCCTTCATGTTGATCCCGAGTTCGCCATAGGTGGGAACATCAGGCAGTTCCGGCGCGCGGGTCGCGCTGAGCACGGCGAGCGGACGCAGTTTTCCGGTCTTGATGAAAGGCAGGCTCGACGACAGGTTGTCGGTGATCGCGTTGACCTGACCGGTGCTGGCGTCAGTGAGTGCCTGCCCCGCGCCCTTGTAAGGCACGTGCAGAAGCTTGATGTTTGCCTGCATCATGAAGTTTTCGATGTTGACGTGCCCCAGCGACCCGTGCCCCGGCGACGCAAAGCTGTACTTGCCGGGATTGGCGCGCGCGAGCTCGATGAACTCCTTCATGGTTTTGGCCGGCACGCTTGGATGCACCGCGAAAACGCTGGGCACGGCGGCGACGTTGGAAACCGGCGTAAAGTCCTTCAGCGCGTCGTACTGCAGGTTGGGATAAACCGCGGGATTGGATCCATGCGTGCTCACGGTCGCCATGCCAATGGTGTAACCGTCGGGCTTTGCGCGCGCAACTTGCATCATGCCGAGCGAACCGCCTGCCCCGCCTTTGTTTTCCACGATGATGGTCTGACCGATTTCCTGGCCGGCGAACTTGGCGACCAGGCGCGCCGTGAGGTCGGTGGAACCGCCGGGCACGAACGGCACGACCAGCGTGATGGTCCGTTCCGGAAATTTCGATTGCGCGAACGCGGCGGAGATCGGGAGCAGGGTGCAAGCCAGACCCGACAACAGGATCCGGCGGCGCAAAGAACTACGATTGGTCATGGAAGGTTTCCTAAGTATGGGTCGGTCGACGGTTTTGAATACATCGTCAGTTTCATCGCATTCGACTCTATTTGTAAGCAACTAAATTGTACAATTGCATTACCAAAGGTTATACAGAGAAGCAGATGCGTATCCGATCTCCGTCCATGTCTGAACTACATGCATTCATCGCGGTGGCCCGCTATCGAAGTTTTACGCGCGCGGCAGATGAGCTGTGCGTAACGCAGGCCGCGATCAGCCGCGCTATCGGCCGGCTGGAAATGCACTTTGCGCAGGTGCTGATCAAACGGAGTTCGCACGAAATGACCCTGACCCCCGCGGGCCAGGCTTTTCTCGATGCGATCCGCGGCCCGCTCGCGGCTATCGAAGACGCAAGCGGAACGCTGCTATCGAAGGGAAACAGGAATCGCCTGAGCCTGGCGATCGTGCCGACCCTGGCGAGCGTCTGGCTGGTGCCGCGCCTGGCGGATTTCCATCAACGCCATCCAGATATCGAAATCAGCTTCGTCCCCTATCGTCGCGATGAAGACTTCACGGGACCGGCGCCGGACGCGGCGATCCTGACCGGGGTTGCCGGCGAGTGGCCCGCCGGCTGGACATGCGACTATGTTATCGGCAGCGAGATGGTGCCGGTATCGCATCCCGGACGTGCGCAGGCCCGGCGTGCAGCAGGACGATGGAATTCGCCGGCTGATCTGCTGGATGAACCGCTGCTGTACCACACCTCGGCGCCGGCCAGCTGGAAACTCTGGCTGAAAGCGGCGGGCGTATCCAATGCCGAGCCGCGATTGACTTCCGGCTTTGACCACGTGTCGATCCTGATACAGGCGACGATTGCCGATATGGGTGTCGCTGTGCTGCAGCGCTGCCTGGTGCGCGATGAGCTCACTGCCGGCCGCCTGGTTGCGCCTTTCGATCTACCGATCAGCTTGCCGCGCGGGTATTACCTCTGCGCGCCGGCGCAGCGGCGGGATCATCCGGCGTTGGGCGCGTTTCGGGAATGGTTGCTCGGGATGGCTGGTGAGGAGCGTGCGGGGGCTTAGCGAGGCGTAGGTTATAAACGAAGCCGCGCGGCTGCTCCTTCCCCCTGCAAGGTGTAGCGGGGGTTTCGGACAGCATGCTGTCCGCCCGCGGAACGGCACAGGCTTGCTCCGTTATTTGGATGGGGGGTGCAGTGCTCGCGTCGGCGCGGCGTTCAATGACTAGAGCGATTTCAGCCTGACCGTGCGGGTAGCGAAGCGGTCTGCCGAGCTGATCGGAGGCGAGTGCAAGGCGCCAA
>JAQGMD010000100.1 GCA_028292565.1 Burkholderia sp.
CGCGAGCGGGAGAGGGGAGAAAAATCAATGCCCCAGCTTCGTCAGCACCTCGGACAACATCGAAACCATCTGGTCTATCTCTTCCGTCGTCACATTCAGCGCCGGCATGAAGCGCAGCAAATCAGGACGCGGCGAGTTGAGCAGCAGGCCGACTGGATTCATGTCGCGTGCGGTATCGACGATTTTCGGTCCGATGTCCTTGCCGAGCTTGAGAGCGCGCAGCAAGCCTTCACCGCGTTCGCCTTCCAGACCGTGCTTCGCCGACAGCTTGAGCAGCTCCGCGCTCATGTAGGCGCCTTTGTCTTTTACCGATTGCAGGAAGCCCGGTTTCATCAATTCGTCCATGACCGCAACGCCGACTGCCGTCATCAACGGATTGCCGTTGTAGGTGCCGCCCTGATCGCCGGCTTCGAACACCGAGATCTCTTCGCGTGCGAGCAATGCCGCGAGCGGTACACCGCCGCCGATGCCTTTGCCAAGCGTCATGATGTCCGGGATGATATCGGACAACTGATAGGCAAACAGTTCGCCGGTGCGGCCCATGCCGGTCTGGACTTCATCGACGATCAGCAATATGCCTTGCTGTTGCGTGAGGGCACGCAGGGCTTGCATGAATTCGCACGTTGCCGGAATAACGCCGCTTTCGCCTTGCACCGGCTCGAGCATGACGGCAACCGTCTTGTCGCTGATCAGTTTCTTGACGCTGTCGAGGTCGTTCAGTTCCGCCTTCAGGAAGCCCGGCACCTGTGGCGCGTAAAGGGTGTCCCATCCCGGCTTGCCGCTGGCCGACATGGTGGCAATCGTGCGGCCGTGGAAGGCGTGGTTGAAGGTGATGATTTCGTACCTGTCGCCGCCGGCGGCGTTCTTGTTCTTCTTGCCCCATTTACGCGCCAGCTTGATCGCGCCTTCATTGGCCTCGGCGCCGCTATTGGCGAAGAACACGCGGTCGAACACCGAATTCTGTGTCAGCAAGGATGCCAGATGGATCGACGGCTCGTTATAGAACGCAGGCGACGGGTTGATGATTTTCTTTGCCTGTGCGTTGAGCGCATCTTGGATTTGTGGCGGTGTATGCCCGAGACAGTTCACTGCCCAGCCTTGCAGGTAGTCGAGATAGCGCTTGCCGGTATTGTCCGTCATCCACATGCCGCTGCCTTCAGTAAAAACAAGCGGCGGGCGGTTGGTGATATGCATGAGTGCATCGACGTTGTACTGGCTGAATTCCATTTCGGGACTCCTGATCAAGGGCAATATAAAAAGGGTAAAAAAGGGCCTGCGCAGAAGCAAGTTGTTCATTTTGGCGGACGTAGGATGCAATGCTAGCGGCGGGCAACACGTTCGCGAGCAACGAAACGAGTCAGGCTCTCTGCAGTGCGGCCGCTACGGCCAGCGAAAATGACAACTTACTCCTGCGCGGGTCCTCAATGCGCAATCAAAAAAAAAGCCACAGGGGAGACCTGTGGCTTCGTGTTCAGCAAACGCTTACACGCACGGCTTCCCGGGTTGAGGCAGCGGGGTGCGGCGTCGCAAGAGTCTGGCTGTCGTGTTCATGTAGCCAATAGTATGACGTTTCGCTCAGGGCGTCAAACGAGGCCCCGATGTTCCGGCGCCTTCAGCCGTGGGGCAGGTCCGCTTCCGACGTGAACGAATCGGCGTAAAACTCCTCAGCCGGAAGTTTACATTGAGCGGCGAAGTCGCGCTGCGCCGACTCCACCATCAGCGGTGCGCCGCAGGCGTAGACCTGGTAACCGGACAGGTCTGGCAGGTCTTCCATCACCGCGCGGTGCACGAATCCGGTACGGCCGCTCCAGCCATCTTCGGGCGACGCGTCGGAGATGACCGGCACGTATCTGAAGTTGGGCAGGGTGCGCGTCCATTCCTCGCACAACGCATGCATGTAAATATCCTTCGGCTTGCGGCCACCCCAGTACAGCACCATGGGCCGCTTGGTTTTCGTGTCGATGGCGTGCTCGACGATCGCCTTGATCGGGGCAAAGCCGGTGCCCGAAGCCAGCAATACCATCGGCTTGTCCGAGTCCTCGCGCAGGAAGAAGGTGCCCAACGGACCTTCGAAGCGCAGGATGTCGCGTTCCTTCATGGTGTTGAACACGTGGTCGGTGAATACGCCGCCCGGCATGTGCCGAATGTGCAGCGTGACGTGTTCATCCAGGTGCGGCGCGTTGGCCATGCTGTAGCTGCGGCGCTTGCCGTCCTTGAGCAGGAATTCGATGTATTGGCCGGCGCGATATTGCAGGCGTTCGTTGGCCGGCAGTTGAAGCGCGACCACCATCACGTCGTCGCTCACCTTGTTCAGTTTTGCTACGCGCGTCGGCAGTTTCTTGATCGGGAACTCGCCGGCGCCCAGCACTTCACGCGCTTCGATCACCACGTCCGCATGCGGCTTCGCGCAGCAGAACAGGGACCAGCCCTTTTCTTCCTCCGCCGCCGACAATGCCCGTTCCTGATGCACGCCATGCGTGACAGACCCTTCGACGAGTTTGCCTTTGCATGAACCGCATGCGCCATTCTTGCAACCATAGGGCAATCCGACGCCGGCCCTGATTGCCGCCGTCAGTATGGATTCGCCTTCGTCACAGGTAAATTGCCGACCGCTCGGCTGAACAGTTACTTGGAAAGTCATACAATCCTGTTGATGAAAAATAAAGAGCTAAAGAATATGGGTATGCCGCGGGGTTTGCCTCACCCGGCCAAAATTGGCAAGCCCGGCCTGCTCATCATAGGCTGCGGCGATGTCGGGATGCGTCTGCTGCCGCTGTTGCGTGATCGCTATCGCGTATTCGCTGTCACCAGCCAGGCCTCGCGCCGCGCCGAGTTGCGTGAGGCAGGCGCCGTGCCAGTTGTGGCGGACCTCGACCGACCAGCCGAACTGGCGCGACTCGCGGGCATGGCCCGCACGATTGTTCATCTCGCGCCACCCCAGTCGGAAGGCTACACAGACAGGCGCACCCGAAATTTGACCGCCATTTTACCCGACCATGCAAGGTTAGTTTATGTCAGCACGACTGGTGTGTATGGGAATTGTGACGGTGCGCTGGTCGAAGAGACGCGTCGTGTCAATCCGCAGAACGCCCGCGCAAAGCGGAGGGTGGATGCGGAGCAAGTGCTGCGTGCCTGGGCCCGGCGTTCGAACTCGCGACTGGCGGTGTTGCGCGTGCCGGGCATTTATGCGGCCGACCGCTTGCCGATCGAGCGCCTGAAAAAAGGCACGCCCGCGTTGCTTCATGAACAAGACGTGTTTACCAATCATGTGCATGCGGATGACCTGGCCCGTATCATCGCGTTAGCATTGTATAGGGCAATGCCCGGACGCATCTATCACGCGGCCGACGATACTGACATGAAGATGGGAGAGTATTTCGACGCCGTCGCCGAGGCGTTCCGACTTCCCAAACCACCGCGCCTGCCGCGTGAAGAATTGAAGAACGCGGTGTCGCCGATGCTGCTGTCTTTCATGTCTGAATCAAGGCGGCTCAGCAACAGGCGGATCAAGTCGGAACTGGGCGTTCGCCTGCGTTATCCGCAAGTGCACGACGCATTGTTGCGGATAGCTACCGGCGAAGGCAGGGAGGAGTCCAGCCCGTCACCGGATTGACCCCGCTTCTGTTCATTCGACATCATCGTTTGAAACTTCGATCCGCATTTCGCCCACCTTGATTGCCGGTCCCCTGGGCGCCCTGTCACCGTTCACACGAACGAATGAAACCAGTATTTCCCTGAGCTGTTGTTCGCTGAAGTTGCGCAGCAACTGCGTGGCGGAAAAGACAAGTCGCGCGGAATTTCCATGGTGGTGAGCGGTTGACACCTCGAACGCACCGAAGCTGCCGAGATGATATCTCTGCTCGTTGGTCGGGGGCTCGGCGCTCGGCGGGAGATTCAGGTACACGTCATAAAAATATCCGCCTATCTCGCCGGCCGGCGTCGTCCGCACGTTGTCCAGAATGACTTGCGCGGACCGGTAGGCCTGCGCAGCCATTCCTGCATCTCCGAACGGTGAGGCTTGAGTGCTTCTCGCAATGCGTCGCAAGGAGAGAACGTCGGACGGTTCCACCGGGATTCGTGCGCTGACAGACGCCTCGTCCAACGTAATGTCCCACGCGCCTCCGATCGAATACCGCGACTTGCCCGTCGGCCTGGGTTCAGAGTTGGGAAATCTGCCGGCAGACGGACGGGCGGGCACGCCCAGCAGCGCAACCCGCGTTGCGAGCGGACTTTGGGCGCCTTGTATTGGAGCATCCATGAAACGTCCGCTAGCCGCCGCCAGTGGCGGAATACTTTTCGGCAGTGTCGTGTCCGAATAGGTGTAGCCGAGCGTGGCGGGATTGTAGACGGTCCTGCGAGCGATGGTCAGGGTTGCGCTGTACGTCAGTGTGCCGTTCCAATATGGATCGGTGGACGCAGGGTAACGCTTGCCGCCGGACAGTACCCATGCATGCAATAGCCTATCGATCTGGGAGTGATGCAGCCAGAAGATCGGGTCGGTCGGTGATTGCAGGCTTGCCATGGCGCCGCCTATCAGGTTGTGTATTTCCCCGTGCGGTCTCGGTTCCAGCGACGCCTCGAACGAGCTGGGCGTTCCCCTTTGAAAGTTCGTCTGCCGGAACGGGTCCAGCGAAAGCGCGTTGCGGATGTTGGTGTTGACGCGACTTACGTAAAGCGGATTGTTGGTGGAAGGCGTCGTGAATTCCGTAGGGATCGTCGCGTATTTGTAGTAGTCCCAATACGGAAGCGTCAATGCGCTGATGCCGGAAATGGTGCGCAACTGTCGTTCAAAATAATAGGCGAACCCGCGATGCCAGGCGAGGAAGTACGGGGTGCCGTGCGGACAGTTGTTCACGTGCGCATTGACCCAGAAGTTCCAGCTTCGCTGATCGTTCGCGTTGGTATTCGCGCGCATGGTTCGTATCGCGTTGACGAAAGGCAGGTAGCTGGAGGTCGTTTTGAACTCCTGCCACTCGAGCCTTGGTGCGACAGTCTGGCCGTACGCGATCCCACCGGGAAGCGCGGCAAGGGCCAGCGTAGAAGCAGAGCTTTTGATAAAGCCCCTTCTGCTGAAATGCATTGATGACATGAATATCTCCTGTTTCAAAGTCGCGATCGACAACACGCAATTCTGCGACAGCAGGCAATTCTGCGCCTGAGAGTCGGTTACCCTTTTTATATCCCCGCCCGCACCGGGCGGGAAGGCATTTCGGCCGAGGGTTTGACCCATGTATGCGCGGGTGTGCCGGACACAACTTGTCAGGCGTTCAGGAAGAGGGCGAGGCAGCAAGGCAGAGGTGACGGGCGTGAAGATAATTCCGCTGCGCAGGTAGCGAGGCACCCGCGCAGCGCTAAACGACGACTGTGGGATTAATTTATGTCGTTCGAGCCGTATGCAGGAGGT
>JAQGMD010000314.1 GCA_028292565.1 Burkholderia sp.
GAGGACTATCGGTAGCGAACATCCTCGCGCGCTGCAGCTTTGACCTTAAAAACGAAAACACAGGTCTACAAGGGTTTAGGATGAAACGGGAGCTTAAGAATCGCGCCTTGATCAAGGCGGCGCTGGCGTGCGTCGAAGTTAGGGCCATTACTTCTCGGCGGGGCAGTGGGGCTCCTGGATTATTATCGGGAACTCCGGGACGGGCGTTTCGCGTCAGTTGTGATCTTGGTGGGCGCCGTGAACTTCGCGTCACGTCGAAGGTGCGGTCGCGATCCAGTTCAAGCTTCGACTAATCTGAACAGGTAAACGATGAAGGCTGGGTGAGCCTGCAGCAGCGGGGCCTTAGATTTTCTTGAAGATCATTCTGGAAAACTGATCCCAGATCGACCGGAGCTTGTCCAGCGGCTTGAACATCGGGCTGCTGCGCGAACGGCGGCTGCCGGAAGAGGATTTGCGGCGTACGGCTCCGGGCGCATGGCTATGGCCCGCGTGCTGGGACGAACCAGCCCTGGGCACCCCCTTGTGTTCCTCGGATTCCGTTCTGTCGATCCATTCGTCATGTTCCTGTCGCTTGGCAGGATCGGAAAGGACCTCATAGGCCAGGTTGATGATCTGGATGATGCGTATCGCATCCCGGCTCTCGGGATTCCGGTCGGGATGGTACTTCTGCGACAGCGTTTTATAAGCTGCGCGAATCACTTCAGGCGGCGCGTTGCGTGCTACCTTCAGGTTATCGTAATGCGTGTGGATTCGCGCCATTAGTGTTAATCCGAAAGATGGTATTAATTATTAAAATGCTTCGGCTTAAAACCTAGTCGTTTTGGGTAAGCTCGTCGGTTTTCAGGTCCGGGCAAATACTACCCGACGTATGTTAGGACGGCTGACGACAGTCTTCACTGCTCTACATCAACCAACTCGCGATATCCGGGATCTGCGTTTGCCAGCCGCAAACGAAAATATAACCGATTTTGATCTTTCGACAAAACACTGCCGTCACCGGCAGTGCTCTTTTCATTTGCAAGGATAGGTTTTCATCAGGCCGAACAGCAGGGCGGTTTCGACCGGCGTCTCGACCGTGTAGTACGCTTCGTTGTCTTTGACTTCCTTTTCCAGCACAGTGGTATAGGTGTCGAATCGCAGGCCGGCATTGGGCGGTTCGCAATACAGCTTCTTCATGCGGCGCAGCTGCAGTTCCGCGTTCGCCTGCCGGAAGCCGGCTGTAACACCATCCAGATACTCGCTGAACCCCTGCGTATTCTTCGCGGCCGAGTAGTCTTTCAGAGCCACCCCTGCAGAGGCGGGCGCCGATAGGGCGGCGAGCGTAACCACGAGCGACAGCGCAGGCAGGAAGGCCTGCGGTTTTCTGATTATATGGCGCATCATCCATCCCCTCGGGTATTCAGGCAGGTTATGTGTTTCCGCTTACCGTGATTGTCGTCCGGCTATCATGCGGCTGAGCGATACGATGATTACAGCGTCCGACACCAGCCGTCGTGATAGGGATCAACGAAATGGAGAGGCATGCGCCTGAAAGGGCGCATAACACGCATTACCTTTTCGCCGGGTTGAGCCGGCACCTCGCCCCTGAATAACTCAGTGCATCGCGGACCCGGATTTCGTCGCGCCCTGGTCTGCCGACGGCGGTTTTCCTTGGGCATCGCTCAGGCGATACTTGGTTCGCCTGTCGCCCATCAGGTCACGCAGTTCCCGGATGCTCATGCCAGTCACTTCATGCATCCGTATCAATAGGGATGCACCGACCGGCAGGCGTCGGTGGCGGACCTTGCTGATGACAGGTGGCGCAACTTCCAGCATGCGCGAAAGCGCTGCGTCGTTCTTCAAATGCATTTTCTCGCGCAGTGTATCGAGAAGATGGTTCGGGTCATAGCTCGTTTGCTCTATGAGTTCGTGCTCGGTCATGATTGCCTCGTCAAATCCACAAAAAACGGGTCCCTGTTTTTTACAGATGACACCTTGATCATGCTTAAATTCCCGATACACCACGAAATGTGCGAGACGAAACGCAGGTGTGTTGACATAGACGCTTTTTGTTTTTGCCATAGCATGGCGCCGCGCATTAAATCGTTACCGGTAGCAAGAACTCCTTGGGCAATTCGGCGTCTATCCCACGCGTCTTGCTGAGACGCAGCGACGCACACACCATTCGAAAGCAGCGACTCCATGCATATCGTGCATGCATTGCAGATGTAACGAGCATTCCCCCCATTTTTATACTTACCAGCACACAGGGAGTAGCGCCGATGGCTGATGCCAATCGTGGAACACCATTCGTAAACGGAATTATCTTTATAGCCATGCCGCCAGACGGGCAGGGTGGTTCGATACGCGACGATGAGATCGCCTATGAGCAGCTGTTGAATTGCGACAGTTATGCAGGAACGGCAACCGCATTGATACGCGCCGGGATTATTGAGGAGCACATGCTTCCGGGGCAGCCGGGCCGCGGTAAAAATATCGCGTTGATCGAAGGCCCTGACGGCAAAAGATGGGCAGTGGGCTATATTGAGATCAGCAGGAAAAGTGCGCGGCTGTACGACGTGAAAACAGGCATCCCCGGCGCCGAATGCGTACGCAGGGAGCTTGCACAGCAATCGCTACTGCAAGCGGACCAGTCCGCGAAACAAGTGGAGGCGGCACAACAGCGTGAATCAATGGAATTGTCCGAGTTGCCACGTTCGCATGATCAGTACCGTGAAGCGTGCGTGAAAACCTTGAGGGCGCACCTCAACATCGTGCGCGATACCGCGCTTGCCGCAAACAGGTTCTCCGGGTATCAGTTCGACACTGCAGCATTGCGAGAGTTTGACAAAGCGGCAATCGAACTGCTGAAGACGCTCTATCGCGGCGGCACCGTTTACGACCCCGCGCTTCAGGAGCGCCGTATCGTCGAAATCAAGTCACAGAGTTCGAGACTGAATATGCCGCTGCAGAATTTTCTGCAAAGCCTGAGCGCACAGACGGACGGCGCGGAAGAGTCGACAAACTGACGCGAACAGGACGCTGGCGCTTCTATTGCTTGTTCAGTCGGGAGCGGTCTCTGCAAGGAGAAATGCATGGCTGCGCATATGGAATTGAAGGACATCAAAGCACTACCCGTCACGCCCTACGAGGAGATACGGGACGCGCTCACCTGTGGCGATCTGCTCTTTGCATCGGGCGGCTACCTGCTGTCGAAAGTCATACAGAAGGTCAGCAACTCGCCATGGAGTCATGCCGGCATCATCTTTCGTCTCGACAGCATCGATCGCCTATTGCTTCTGGAAAGCGTCGAGGACATCGGCATCCGTTTCATCCCGTTGTCGAAGTACCTCACGGATTACGAGCGCGAAAAACCGTACCGGGGGTGCGTGGCTCTGGCGCGCTGCCAGGGGGTTGATGCGGAAATCGTCAGTGGCCTGGCCGGATTCGGCATAGACGAGGTGAGTCGCCTGTACCGCAATGATGAAGTCGCGGAGTTGGTCGCGCGCATTGCACTGGGCCTGGAGAAGAAGGAGCGTGATACGCAATACCTTAGCTCCGAACTCGTCTACGAATGCTTCTCGCGTGCAGGCAAAGAGTTTGAATACGATGTGCAAGGCTTCATCACGCCGGAACACATCTGGGTGAATGAAAAGATTTCCCTCATCGCGCGCATCCTGTGAGGAGTGATTGCCGGTTTTTGTTCTGGATTAAGGCACCGCGCAGGGATAAGTTGGGCAATTTGGCGGCCGTAGCGGGATGCGGTGCAAGGCGTGAGGAGGAGCCATAGCGAGCTATGGCGACGACGAGCAACGCGGCAACGCGCCCGCTACGGCCAGCAAAATTGGCCAACTTATTCCTGGCGGTGCCTAAGCGTGTAAGACATCGCAAGAAACTTGGACGTGTTGATCATAAGTTGCGATATTGATCACGTACTCTCCTCAGATACAGGGTTCGGCCCGCCACAAAGTGAGCGGGCATTTTTTTTCCTTGATTTTAATCAAGCGGAAAATTTCCCTACCGATCAGGAGCATAGGTGTGCTTCACCATCCTTATCCACAGATTTGGTCACAGCCGCTGTGGGTAAGCGTTTTGTCGAAGGAAAGCGAAGGCCGTTGATCGGGCCTCGTTCGCATCGTGAAGCGTAAGAAGAGAAGGATGGCCGAAGGCGTAGGGTACGTCACACGCACCATCTCGCCTTGCGTTGCCGATATCGTCGTTTTGCGGGCAACCGTTGGTGCGTGTGACGCAGCTTGCGAATACCCGGGGACATCATGGGCGGATTCGATGTCGAACGCAGCGAATGGAAGCGCACAAAAGAAAAGGCCCAGTCAGATGACTGGGCCTTGAATTCTTTGGCTCCCCGACCTGGACTCGAACCAGGGACCTGCGGATTAACAGTCCGTCGCTCTACCAGCTGAGCTATCAGGGAACAGAGCCGCTATTATAGGCGGATTAGTTTGCGTTTGTCAAAATTATGATCGGATTTTTCACCGTTTTACGAGTGAGGCTTAGGCCTCACCCGCGCATCAAGATCAGAGCACTTTTGCAATCGCAGCGACGACGGTATCGATGTTGCGCGAGTTCAGTGCGGCAACACAGATGCGGCCGGTATCGATCGCATAAATCGAGAACTCGTCGCGCAGGCGACCGACCTGTTCCTTGGTCAGGCCCGAGTACGAGAACATGCCGCGCTGCTGGATCACGAAGTCGAAGTTGTGGTTCGGCGCCCTCTCCTTCAGCTTCTTCACCAGTTCCTGCCGCGTTTCACGAATGCGCACGCGCATGCCAGCGAGTTCGTCTTCCCACATCTTGCGCAGCTCTGGCGCTGACAGAGCGGTTGCCACAACCTGTCCGCCGTGGATCGGCGGGTTGGAGTAGTTGGTGCGGACCACTCGCTTCAACTGCGACAGCACACGAGCGGCTTCTTCCGCACTGACCGCGACGATGCTCAATGCACCTACGCGCTCGCCGTACAGCGAGAACGATTTCGAGAAGGAGTTCGATACGAACAACGGGCCGCCAGCTTCCGTGAACCGGCGCACGACTTTGCCGTCCTCATCGATGCCGTCACCGAAGCCCTGGTACGCCATATCGAGGAAGGGGATCAGGCCACGCTGCGTAACGACCTCGATTACTTGCGTCCACTGCGTATCCGTCAGATCCGCGCCGGTCGGGTTATGGCAGCATGCGTGCAGCAGCACGATTGCGCCCTTGGGCATGTCATTCAGCGCTTTCAGCATGCCTGCGAAATTCACGCCGCGCGTTGCCGGGTCGTAGTACGGATAGGCGTTGACGGTGAAGCCGGCGGACTCGAACAGCGCGCGATGGTTTTCCCAGCTTGGATCGCTGATCCAGACCTGAGATTCTGGCGAGAAACGTTTCAGGAAATCAGCGCCCAGCTTCAGGGCGCCCGTGCCGCCAATCGCTTGCACGGTGATGGCGCGCTTCTCTTGCACAACCGCGCTGTCGGCGCCGAACACGAGTTCCTGCACCGCCTTGTCATACATGGCCAGGCCGTCGATCGGCAGGTAGGTGCGCGGTGTTGCCTTTTCCATCAGCTGCGCTTCAGCCTTGCGTACGCATTCCAGCAGAGGCACCTTGCCGTTGTCGTCGTAATAAACACCGACGCCAAGGTTGACTTTATTCGGGTTCTTGTCGGCATTGAAAGCTTCGGTAATGCCGAGGATCGGATCGCGCGGCGCCATCTCAATGGCGGTGAACAGGGAGGCAGGATGGGATTGGCTCATCGTGATAACATCAAAAGTTGGCTGCGGAATTCATCTCGCAGCGGGTTGACTATACGGACCAGGTCAAAAGCCGGGCCCCGGCATGCAACCAATCATTTTACCAAAGGTCGAATGCAGATGGCAGATTTATCCCAAGTGAGCAGCTCAATCGACGAAGCAAAAATCGTCACATTCCCGGATTCTCCGTACCGGCTTTATCAGCCGTTTCCTCCGGCCGGCGATCAGCCGGCGGCTATCGACAAACTGGTCGAAGGCATTGAGGACGGCTTGTCATACCAGACACTTCTGGGCGTGACCGGTTCGGGCAAAACCTACACGATGGCCAACACGATCGCGCGGATGGGGCGACCGGCGATCGTTTTCGCGCCGAACAAGACGCTGGCCGCGCAGTTGTACAGCGAATTCCGCGAATTTTTCCCGCATAACGCGGTTGAATATTTCGTCAGCTACTACGACTACTATCACCCGGAAGCCTACGTTCCGCAGCGCGACTTGTTCATTGAAAAAGATTCATCGATCAACGAGCATATCGAGCAGATGCGCCTGTCCTGCACCAAGTCGCTGATGGAGCGGCGCGACGTGGTGATAGTCGCAACGGTGTCGGCGATATACGGTATCGGTAACCCAAACGAATACCATCAGATGATCCTGACCTTGCGCGCCAAGGACAAGGTGAGTCAACGCGACGTGATCGCGCGCCTGATCCAGATGCAGTACACCCGCAACGAAGTCGATTTCGGTCGCGGCACGTTCCGTGTGCGCGGCGATACCATAGACGTTTTCCCGGCGGAACACGCCGAACTCGCGGTGCGCATCGAAATGTTCGACGACGAGATCGACAGCCTGCAGCTGTTCGATCCGTTGACCGGCCGCGTGCGCCAGAAAATTCCGCGGTTCACCGTCTATCCCGGCTCGCACTATGTGACGCCGCGCGCGACGGTGCTGCGCGCAATTGAAACCATCAAGGACGAATTGCGCGAGCGTCTCGAATTTTTCAGGAAAGAAAACAAGCTGATCGAAGAGCAGCGGCTGGAACAGCGCACGCGCTTCGACCTCGAAATGATGCAGGAGATCGGCTTCACCAAAGGGATCGAAAACTATTCGCGACACCTGAGCGGCGCCAAGCCGGGAGAACCGCCGCCGACCCTGGTCGATTACCTGCCGCAGGATGCGTTGATGTTCCTCGATGAGTCGCACGTGCTCCTCGGGCAGCTCAACGGCATGTACAACGGCGACCGCGCGCGCAAGACCAACCTGGTCGATTACGGATTTCGTTTGCCATCGGCGCTGGATAACCGGCCGCTGAAGTTCGAAGAGTTCGAAGGCAAGATGCGGCAAACGGTTTTTGTGTCAGCGACCCCGGCTGACTATGAAGGCAAACATTCCGGGCAGGTTGTGGAACAGGTGGTGCGGCCTACCGGCCTGGTCGACCCGCTGATCCTGGTCCGCCCCGCCAGCACGCAGGTGGACGACCTGATGTCCGAGATCACCGATCGTGTGAAGAAGAACGAGCGCGTGCTGGTGACCACGCTGACCAAGCGGATGGCGGAGCAATTGACGGAATTCCTGAGCGACAACGGCATCAAGGTGCGCTATCTGCACAGCGACATCGATACAGTGGAGCGGGTCGAGATCATTCGCGACCTGCGTCTCGGAACATTCGATGTACTGGTCGGGATCAACCTGCTGCGCGAGGGCCTGGATATCCCCGAGGTCTCGCTGGTGGCGATCCTGGACTCCGACAAGGAAGGCTTCCTCCGATCTGAACGCAGCCTGATCCAGACCATCGGCCGGGCGGCGCGTAACCTCAACGGTATGGCGATCCTGTACGGCGACAAGGTCACCGATTCGATGCGCCGCGCGATTGACGAAACCGAGCGCCGTCGTGCAAAACAGGTTGCGTTCAACGAGGCTAACGGCATCACCCCGCGCGGGGTCAAGAAGGAAATCCGCGACCTGATCGATGGCGTCTATAGCCCGCACGAGGCGAAGGAAGAGCTCCGCGTCGCGCAGGAGCATGCCAACTATGAAAAGATGAGCGAGAAGCAGGTCAGCAAGGAAATCAAGCGCCTGGAGAAACTCATGGTCGATCATGCGAAGAACCTGGAGTTCGAAAAGGCGGCGCAGGTACGCGACCAGTTGCATACCTTGAAGGAGCAATTGTTCGGCGCACCCGGCACGGACAATGTGGTTTCGATACTCGGCAAATAAAACATGTAGCGGGCGTGCGTATCCCTGCGCGCCCGCTTTCCAGTGACGGGCGAGCGATGATTTACAATCGCAGGTTTTCGTTATTCATCCGCCATGTTCCAGCCCATACCCCATCAGATAACAGACGCGCTCGCGTTGGCTCACCCATCCTGGCGACCGGTACTTGAGCAGGGATTGCAGGCGGTAGCGCAGGCGGATCCGGGTTATTTGCCTTCGCTGGTCGGGGATGACTATCTTCCGACGCAGGGCCGGCTGTTCGCCGCGTTTTCCATTGCGCTCGATGAAGTGGCCTTCGTGCTGGTCGGCGAGGGACCCTATCCGCGTGTTGAAAGCGCCACCGGCGTTTGCTTCATGGATGGCGCAGTCGAGGCGCTATGGTCGGAGAAGGGGCTATCCAAGCAAGTCAATCGCGCTACCTCGTTGCGCAATTTCATGAAAATGCTACTGGTGGCCGATGCACATCTTGCCTCCGGCAACACGTCCGGCGATGCATTGGCGAATATCGCAGTGAAGGCACGCGCCATTGGTTCGCCGTTTATCCAGACGCTCACCGAGTTACAGGCGAACCTGACGAGGTACGGCTTCCTGCTGCTGAATGCTTCACTCGTCTTTCGTCCCGACGTTCCTCCGGTAAAAGACGCCAAGGCATGGTTGCCGTTCATGAGAACTGTACTTGAGGCACTGGCGGATCATGCGGTTGATACGGACAGGAAGCCGCCGACATTGGTGCTATGGGGAAAGATAGCTGAGCAATTGAATGCGTTGCACCTGACGACGCGCTTCCCGACTGCCGTTTCCGAACATCCCTACAATCTGTCCTTTATTGTCAACGCGACGATGCAGGAATTGTTTAAGCCGATGCGCTTGCTTCAACGGCAACCATAGTTTGTGCGGCTTACATCGCCTTACAAAATAGAATTCACAAAAGTCTTCCCGCTTTGATCGTCAATAAACTCCACGTGGAAAGGCCGTAGACAATACAGGGGCCGCTCTTGTTTCCCACGAGGTCATATAGTGTTCAGTCTCCGTACAAAGAATGACATCAGGCCACCACCGGTCCTGATGCCCACCTACGACAAAACCAGCATCCTGTTTGTATGCATGGGAAACATCTGCCGTTCTCCGACCGCGGAGGGCGTGGCGCGCAAACTCATCCAAGACGCGCGCTTGCAGGACTGGGTCAGCGTCGACTCTTGCGGCACCCATGATTACCACGCTGGGGATCCGCCCGATCCCCGCGCACAGGCTGCGGCAAGCCGGCGTGGGTACGACCTGTCTTCCTTATGCGCGCGCCAGATTACCGAAGCGGATTTCCGCGACTTTGACCTGCTGCTCGCCATGGATGCAAACAACTTCGCGCTGATCGAGAGCATGTGTCCGTTTCAACATCGCTCAAAACTCGGTTTCCTGATGAGCTACGCACCCAGGGCGCGATCTGCTTACGTGCCGGATCCTTATTGCCGCGGGGCCGCGGATTTTGACAAGGTCCTGGACTACATCGAGGACGCCTGCACCGGCCTGGTGGACGCCTTGTCGGTCAGCCGGGCGGCGCTTCGATAGAGCGAATGCCGCCCGTTTTCTTTCGCTCAATTGTCACAACCTGTATCGTTGCGGAGCCTCAAAGCCAGTGCCATCCCGGTGTTGTGAAATGGTTCTTGTCAGGAAGCGCTACGCAGTATCCCATTGCCTCCGGTTACCGGGAGGCATAAGCTGAAAGAGCGGATGTTGCGTTGAATCGAACTGCAAGAACGTTTCAACAACATTGAGTCGAGCGATGCCATGAAGTTGGTCATAGCGATAACCGGAATGCTCGCCACCGCCTCCG
Organism: Burkholderia sp.; assembly: GCA_028292565.1. The sequence goes on from JAQGMD010000314.1 coordinate 9,766, forward strand.
TGGGCGCGCAACAGCAACGGCCGTACGAGCTCCGGCTGAATGAAGCCGCGTACTCTCAAGTTGACAATGCGCCGGCTATCGACGGCCGGCGCCAGGCGGTCGACCTCGGCATTGCCTATAGCGTGCCACTGACCCGCCGCAGTGCACTGTTTGGCTCCGTCGGGTTGCCCGGGGAGCCGGCCCTCGGGCCACCACCTTCCTATATGCGTCGCTTTGCCAGCCTCGACGAATCGCAACCTGCGCCGTTCAGCGAGAGGTTGGACTTCCAGGGCGTCGCTCCGGAGGTCTTCACACTGGGCTATCGGTGGCGCAACGTCGCTTTGGAAGGTTCCGCTTTTTCTACACGTATCCCGGACGAACAGCGGGTCCAGCCCGAACCGCGCAAGATAGGGTCGCGCTCGGGCAGGCTGTCCATCAGCCCCGCGCCCAACCTGTCCCTCCAGCTTAGCCGGGGCACCATCAGTAATCTCGACCAGCTCGAGCCGAACGGCGAAGTGCGCCGCACGACACTCTCCGCTACTTACAAGCGCGCGTTCAAGGAAGCCGACTGGCAAACCACGCTGGCCTGGGGCCGCAATGCCCGGAGATACCGCGAAAGCACCTACGGATACCTGTTCGAATCGTCACTCAGGGTGGCCAATGCACACGCGTTCTTTGGCCGCGTGGAGCAAGTAGGCAGCGACGACATACTTCGTGCAAACGATTCGAACGGCAGGCAGATGTTCAAAATGAACAAGCTGACGGTAGGTTATGTGTATGACATGCGTGCTACCAGGCACCTTGGGATGGATGTCGGCGGCTTGTTGAGCCGGCATTACGTGCCGGCGAATATGGCGCCAACCTACGGCAACGATCCCGTTTCGTACATGATGTTCGTGCGTTTCAAGTTGAAATAGCCCATCCCGCGGTCCCATCCACGGGAACCGTAGCAGCCCGTCCGAATCCCTTCCGCAGCGGTTCCGCACTCATATCGTTGTGATATGAAATAATACGGTTTGCCCAAACGTAATTATCGTTGCGGACGCTCTCTGGCCGACGTACCACATAGGCGTAATCAATACCTGACAAATTTACTCAACTTTGTTATACTTGACCAAATTGTTCGGGAATTCCGGGCATGGTGAAAAGTATAAAAAGTGGAGTAAAGGTTTTATGCGTCTGACCACGAAAGGCCGCTTTGCAGTGACCGCGATGATTGATCTGGCGTTACGTCAGGACAAGGGTCCGGTTACGCTGTCAGCGATCAGTCAGCGGCAGGAAATCTCGTTGTCCTATCTCGAGCAGCTGTTTGGCAAGCTGCGCCGCCATGAGATCGTCGAATCGGTGCGTGGCCCCGGTGGCGGCTATACGCTGGCACGCAAGGCGGAAGGCATCACTGTCGCCGACATCATCATCGCAGTGGACGAACCGCTGGATGCGACACAATGCGGCGGCAAGGAAAACTGCCAAGGCGCCACTGAGCATGGCAGCCGATGCATGACGCACGACCTGTGGGCGACGCTGAATGCAAAGATGGTTGAGTATCTGGATTCCGTGTCCCTGAAGGACCTGGTAGACCAGCAAAAACAAAAGAACACTGAACAGAAGGTCGTGGTGCATCGTCCCCACGTCGTTGCTTGATTGGAGTTATACCGTATGAATGCCCCGTTGGAAAAAAGCCTGATCGATACCATCAAGGCGCCGCATTTCCCGATCTACATGGATTACTCGGCGACGACGCCGATTGATCCACGTGTTGCGGACAAGATGATTCCGTATTTGCGCGAGCAGTTCGGCAATCCGGCGTCGCGCAGCCACATGTATGGCTGGTCCGCCGAAAAAGCGGTGGAAGAGGCGCGTGCCCACGTCGCCGCACTGGTCAACGCAGACCCGCGCGAAATCGTCTGGACCTCCGGCGCGACCGAGGGTAACAACCTTGCAATCAAGGGCGCGGCGCAGTTCTACAAGACCAAGGGCAAGCACATCATCACGGTCAAGACTGAGCACAAAGCCGTGCTTGATACCGTGCGTGAGCTGGAGCGCCAGGGTTTTGAGGCGACCTACCTGCAGCCGCAGGATGACGGCCTGATCACGATAGAACAGCTGCAGCAAGCAATTCGTCCGGACACCATCCTGGTTTCGGTGATGCTGGTGAATAATGAAATCGGCGTGATCCAGCCGATCGATGAGATCGGCGAATTGTGCCGCTCGAAGGGCATCATCTTCCATTGCGACGCGGCGCAGGCGACCGGCAAGATGCAGATCGACCTGGAAAAAACCAAAGTCGACCTGATGACCTTCACCGCGCACAAGACGTATGGTCCGAAAGGCATAGGCGCACTGTATGTACGCCGCAAGCCACGCGTGCGTATTGAAGCGCAAATGCACGGCGGCGGTCACGAGCGTGGCCTGCGTTCCGGCACGCTGCCGACGCACCAGATCGTCGGCATGGGCGAAGCTTTCCGCCTCGCCAAGGAAGAGATGGAGGGCGAAATCGTGCGCGTCAAGGCGCTGCGCGACCGTCTCGCCAAAGGACTGACCGAGATCGAGGAAGTCTATGTGAACGGCGACATGGAGCATCGTGTGCCGCACAACCTGAACATCAGCTTCAACTATGTTGAAGGCGAATCGCTGATCATGGCGATCAAGGATATCGCGGTGTCATCCGGTTCGGCTTGTACGTCGGCCAGCCTGGAGCCTTCGTATGTGTTGCGCGCATTGGGTCGCAGCGATGAGCTGGCGCACAGCTCGATCCGCTTCACCATCGGCCGCTTCACAACCGAAGAAGATGTCGATTTCACGATCAACCTGCTCAAGCAGAAAGTCGGCAAACTGCGCCAACTTTCGCCATTGTGGGATATGTACAAGGAAGGGATCGACCTCAGTACGATCCAGTGGGCTGCGCACTAAGCTGCGGCACATTTACCCATACAAGATATAAGGAGCCAGAAAATGTCCTATTCAGAAAAAGTACTCGATCACTACGAAAATCCGCGTAACGTTGGCGCGTTCGAAAAGGGCGACGAAACAGTCGGCACTGGCATGGTCGGCGCTCCCGCCTGTGGCGACGTCATGAAATTGCAGATCAAGGTCGGCGCCAACGGCATCATCGAAGATGCGAAGTTCAAGACCTACGGTTGCGGTTCGGCGATTGCATCGTCCTCGCTGGTCACCGAATGGGTGAAGGGCAAGACGCTGGATCAGGCTATGTCGATCAAGAACACGCAGATCGCCGAAGAACTGGCGCTGCCGCCGGTGAAAATCCACTGCTCGATCCTGGCGGAAGACGCAATCAAGGCCGCGGTACAGGATTACAAGGCCAAGCACGGCTCGGAATCGAAAGAAGCGGCTTAAGGACCAGCACAGGAATAATTTGCACATTTTACTGGCCGTAGCTGGCCGCACTTGGGCGGCCCCCTGGCATTGCGTCCCGCTACGTCCGCCAAAATGCACGAATTACGCGGTCCTGAAGCCTGTCGGTTTGAGCCTGCGGGTTTCCCGCGGTGCTCGGAATGACATGTTGTTGTGAGCGAGAACTATGGCAATTACACTGACCGAAAAAGCAGCGAAACATATCAACCGCTACATGGAGCGGCGTGGCAAAGGCATCGGCCTGCGCTTCGGCGTGCGCACCACCGGCTGCTCGGGCCTGGCATACAAGCTCGAGTATGTGGACGAGTTCGCACCGGAAGACCAGGTATTTGAGTCGCACGGGGTCAAGGTATTTGTCGATCCGAAGAGTCTGCCGTACATCGACGGCACCCAGCTCGATTTTGCACGGGAAGGCCTGAATGAAGGCTTCAAGTTCAATAACCCGAACGTGAAGGACGAATGCGGTTGCGGTGAGAGCTTCCGCATTTAAGATGTGATTCCTGCTTCGCATGCGGAGCAGGCATCGCCACAAAACGACCCTGTCATATCGAGCCTGTTGAAGTATGGACAGGCTTTTGTTTTAAGAGCCCCGGATAAGCCATGCAAAACCACTTCGAACTTTTCCATTTGCCGCAGCGC
>JAQGMD010000331.1 GCA_028292565.1 Burkholderia sp.
GACAAACCGTCTTTCAGCATTCAGTTGCCGCCGCCTAACGTGACGGGCACTCTGCACATGGGCCATGCGTTCAACCAGACCATCATGGATGGCCTGACGCGCTACCACCGGATGCGCGGCTTCAACACCGCGTGGATACCCGGCACCGACCATGCCGGCATCGCCACGCAAATTGTGGTCGAGCGCCAGCTCGATGCGCAAAAAGTCTCGCGCCATGATCTCGGCCGCGAAAAATTCCTCGAAAAGGTGTGGGAATGGAAAGAGCACTCCGGCTCCACCATCACCGGCCAGATGCGCCGCATGGGCGCATCCACCGACTGGAGCCGCGAATACTTCACGATGGACGAGAAAATGTCCAAAGCCGTGACCGAAGTATTCGTCCGCCTGTATGAACAAGGCCTGATCTACCGCGGCAAACGCCTCGTCAACTGGGACCCGAAACTGCACACCGCCGTATCCGACCTCGAAGTGGTCTCGGAGGAAGAAGACGGCTTCATGTGGCATATCCGCTATCCACTGGTGGACGGCAGCGGTCATATCACGGTTGCAACCACGCGTCCGGAAACGATGCTGGGCGACGTCGCCGTCGCAGTGGATCCGACCGACGAGCGTTACACTCACTTGGTCGGCAAGATGCTGAAGCTGCCGCTGACCGATCGCGAAATCCCGATCATCGCCGATGAATATGTCGACAAGGAATTCGGCACCGGCTGTGTAAAGATCACTCCCGCGCATGATTTCAACGACTATGCGGTCGGCCAGCGCCACAACATGGAACCGATCAGCATCCTCACGCTCGACGCGAAGATCAACGAGAACGGCCCGGCCAGGTACCAGGGCATGGACCGCTACGACGCGCGCAAACAGATCGTCGCCGACCTCGAAGCGCAAGGCCTGCTCCAGGAGGCCAAGCCACACAAGCTGATGGTGCCGCGCGGCGACCGTACCAACGTTGTGATCGAGCCGATGCTGACCGACCAATGGTTTGTCGCGATGAGCAAGCCCGCGCCGGAAGGCACGCACTTCCCTGGCAAATCAATCGCTGAAGTTGCGCTCGACAAGGTCGCGGGTGGCGAAATCAAGTTCGTCCCGGAGAACTGGACCACGACCTACAACCAGTGGCTCAACAACATCCAGGACTGGTGTATCTCGCGTCAGTTGTGGTGGGGCCATCAGATTCCGGCCTGGTATGACGACGAGGGCAATATCTATGTCGCACGCTCGGAAGAAGAAGCGAAAGAACAGGCCGGCGGCAAAGCGGTCCGCCGCGATGAAGACGTGCTCGATACCTGGTTCTCGTCCGCGCTGGTGCCCTTCTCCTCGCTCGGCTGGCCAGAAGAGACCCTGGATTACAAGATGTTCTTGCCCTCCTCCGTGCTGGTGACCGGCTTCGACATCATCTTCTTCTGGGTGGCGCGGATGGTGATGATGACCACCCACTTCACCGGCAAGGTGCCGTTTGAATCGGTGTACGTACACGGCCTGGTACGCGATGCCAATGGCCAGAAGATGTCCAAGTCGAAAGGCAATACGCTCGACCCGATCGACCTGATCGACGGCATCGATCTCGATACGCTGGTCGCCAAACGGACCACCGGCCTGATGAACCCCAAGGCGGCCGATACCATCGCGAAAGCCACGCGCAAGGAATACCCGAATGGCATCCCCGCATTTGGTACCGATGCGCTGCGCTTCACGATGGCCAGCTATGCATCGCTGGGCCGCAACATCAACTTCGACCTGAACCGCAGCGAACGCTACCGCAACTTCTGCAACAAGCTGTGGAATGCGACCCGCTTCGTGTTGATGAATACCGAAGGCAAGGACTGCGGCTTCGAAGGCCACGTTCCTGGCGTATGTGATACCGGCCGCCTCGATTTCTCGCCGGCCGACCGTTGGATCGTCTCGCTGCTCCAGCGCACCGAGTCGGAAGTGGAAAAAGGTTTTGCCGACTATCGTTTCGACAATATCGGCTCCGCGATCTACAAATTCATCTGGGACGAGTACTGCGACTGGTACCTCGAGGTCGCCAAGGTGCAGATGCAGACCGGCTCCGAAGCACAGCAGCGCGCAACCCGCCGCACGCTGTTGCGCGTGCTGGAAACCGTGCTGCGCCTGGCGCATCCGATAATCCCGTTCATCACTGAAGAGTTGTGGCAGACGGTGGCTCCGCTGACCGATCGCAAGATCGATCCCGCCGGCGATTCGATCATGCGCCAGGAGTATCCGGTAGCGAACCCGGAAAAAATCGACGAGCAAGCCGAAGCCTGGATGACACAACTGAAGTCGCTGACTGACGCGACCCGTAACCTGCGCGGAGAAATGCAGTTGTCACCCGCCTTGCGGGTGCCGCTGGTCATGGAAGCTGCAACTGCAGACGAGAAGGCGCGGTTGCAATCTTTCGCGCCGTATTTGCAAGCGCTGGCGAAGCTGTCGGACGTGCAAGTGCTCGACAAGCTGCCGGAGTCGCCTGCACCGGTTTCGGTTGTCGGAACCGCGAAGCTGATGCTGAAGGTCGAAATCGATGTGGCCGCCGAGCGTGAACGCCTGTCGAAGGAAATCGCGCGTCTCGAGGGCGAGATCACGAAAGCGAATGCGAAGCTCGGCAACGAAAGCTTTGTCGCACGGGCGCCGGCACAAGTGGTCGCGCAAGAAAAAGATCGGGTCGTGAATTTTTCTGCGACGCTCGACAAGTTGCGCGAGCAATTTGAGAAACTGCAAAAGTCGTAAATCCTCTGCAAAGCACACTGATGGCATGGAGACACCCCATCAGTGTGCGTAGTCACTAAAAAAGGAAAAACATGAGCAGAAAATTACTGGCAGTCTTGTTTGCAACGGCGAGCACATTATTTGCACTTAGCGCATCGGCACAGCAAGACACACCGGTCGGTTTATGGAAAAACCTCGATGACAAGACCGGCAAACCGAAAGCGCTGATTCGCATCAGCGAAAGCAATGGCGAATTCAGGGGCAAGATTGAGAAGCTGTTTCGCGAGGCCGGCGATGAACAAAATCCCACATGCGAAAAATGTGACGGCGACCTGAAGAACCAGCCTATCATCGGCATGACGATACTCACCGGTTTGAAGAAGGACGGGCCTGACTACAGCGGCGGCAAGATCCTCGATCCGGTCAACGGCAAAACCTACAGAAGCAAGATGTCGGTCACCGATGGCGGCAAGAAGCTGGATGTTCGCGGTTATGTCGGCGCACCGTTATTTGGACGGACCCAGACCTGGGTGCGAGAGGAATAGAACAGTGAACAAAAAGGCGCCTCGGGCGCCTTTTTCATTCACATCTACAGCTTGGGTTACACAAACGAAACGGTCAGCCCCGGCAATGACACGCCGGAGAATGCGGAAGTCCACGTTTCGCCCGGCGTAATCGGGCAGACGTCGGTCCAGGTACCGGTCGTGATCACTTCACCGGCGCGCAGTGGCGCGAACTGCGGCTGTTCCCTCAGTAATTGATGGAGATGCCACAGCGCATGCACCGGGCTGCCGAGCACATCACTGCCAAATCCGGCAGAGCGCAGTTCATCACCGCACGACAACGACAGGCTCGCATTGGCCAGCACCTCGCCAAGGTTGCGGCGCGTGGCAGCTGACAACATTTTCGGCTCTCCGACGATCAGCGAGCCGTGCAAGCCGAATGCGGCAATTGAATCCGCCATCTCGAACTTCCATCCTGGAAACGGACAGACCACGATTTCAAATGCATGCGCCATCCATTCTATGCATTCCGCCAGTTCTTCGACGGTCGCATCCGCCGCAGGCGTTGTGCCCAGCATGAAGACGAGTTCCGGTCCGATGCGCGGCTGCAATGCACCGCGCAGACACTGGATGCCGCGATTGTCTTCGGTGTAGCGAATGGTTGATTCGAACACCGGCGTCCAGATCGGCATAGTGATTGGTTCCGCGACACCGTATTTGGACCATATCTTGCGATTTGTAAAGCCGATCTTGCGCCCGACCATCTGCTCGCCTTGCGCGATGCGGATGTCGATTGTGCTCTTGACGATATCGTAAGCGTCGGCAAGGGACAGCGCGGCGTTGGATGACAGCGGCGGAATCAGTCGTGAAGCGGCGCGGGCCTCAAGCAATTGATGTGCATAGCGATTGGCTTGAGTGGACATGAGCATGGCGGGGACTCGATCGTAAGTGAATTGTGGTGGCCGCCGCTACTCACGACTGCTTCGCTACTTCGTCTGGGTCACGCGGCGGCGTACTGCGTGAATGCGCAATCTCAAATTAAAAAGACAGAAGACGCGCAAAAAAGTGCGATCGTGCATGTGTAAGGGGGCAATTATAGGAGGAAGTTTGCGAATTCTTAATAAAAATCTGCGCCGGCGATGGCTGCCGCGCGCTTGATCTCACGAAGGTCGCAATACTTGCCAAAGCATCAATCCTGCAGTTTTCGGTGGGACTGTGCCAAATAGCGGTCGAGGGCGCGGGCGAATGCATGACGATCGCCCTGGCTGAAAGGTGCCGGGCCACCCGTTTCCACACCGCTGCTACGCAACTGATCCATGAAGTCCCGCATCGCCAGGTGCTGTCCGATATTGTCTTTCGTATAAGACTCACCCCTGGGATTGAGCGCATTAGCGCCCTTCAAAAGGATGTCGGCTGCCAGCGGAATATCGGCGGTAATCACCAGATCGCCAGGCTGCACCAAGCGGGTAAGTTCACGGTCAGCCATGTCGAAACCGGCAGGGACCTGAATCGCTTTGACGAAACGAGAAGGCGGCGTGCGCAACAGCTTGTTTGCTACCAGGATGACCGGCATTTCCATCCGGTCGGCAACACGGAACAGGATGTCCTTGATGACACCAGGGCAGGCGTCGGCATCAACCCAGATCTGCATGGGTTTCAAGTTTGCTGCGTGTCCCATAGTTCGCCGTTGGGTCCGGTGCGCGGCGCGGTGACACCAAAGTGCGCATATGCCGCAGGGGTCGCGATACGCCCGCGCGGAGTGCGCTGCAGAAACCCCTGCTGGATCAGGTAAGGCTCAAGCACGTCCTCGATGGTGTCACGCTCTTCGCCGATCGCCGCCGCCAGGTTGTCCAAACCGACCGGACCGCCGCTGAACTTGAACAAGACCGCTTCCAGCAGTTTCCGGTCCATGACATCGAATCCGACCGGATCCACATCCAGCATCACGAGCGCCGCATCCGCCATCGCCTTGGTGATCTCACCGTTGCCCTTTACTTCGGCATAATCGCGTACCCGCCGTAATAGGCGGTTCGCAATACGCGGCGTGCCACGGCTGCGCTTTGCGATTTCCATTGAGCCATCCTGGACGATCGGTGCATTGAGCAACGATGCGCTGCGGGTAACGATTTTGGCAAGTTCCGCAGGCGTATAAAACTCGAGCCGGGCGACGATGCCGAAGCGGTCGCGCAGCGGATTGGTCAGCATGCCGGCGCGGGTAGTCGCGCCGACCAGCGTAAACGGCTGCAAATCGAGCCGCACCGAGCGTGCCGCCGGTCCTTCGCCGATCATGATGTCGATCTGATAATCTTCGAGTGCCGGATAGAGAATTTCTTCCACCACTGGAGATAGCCGGTGAATCTCGTCAATAAACAAGACGTCGTTGGCTTCGAGATTGGTCAACAGTGCGGCCAGGTCGCCGGCGCGTTCCAGAACAGGGCCGGAAGTCTGTCGCAGATTCACTCCCATTTCGCGCGCGATAATATGGGCCAGCGTGGTTTTACCCAATCCCGGCGGACCGAACAGCAAGGTATGATCCAGCGCTTCACGCCGCTGCCGCGCCGCGGTAATGAAGATTTGCAGCTGCGTGTGGATTTTTTCCTGCCCGACATATTCGTCAAGTTGCTTCGGACGCAGCGCACGCTCTATCGCTTCCTCGTTCGGCGAGGCTGGCGTTGCGGAAATAATCCGTTGTTCCGTTATTAAATTGTCAGTCTGAATGCTCATGGAATATTTCCTTAATGGCCGTCGCCATCACCCCTTGGACAAGGCCTTCAGCGCCAGCTTGATGCCTTCGGAAACACCTGTCCCCGCAGGCACCTGCTTGAGGGCCAACGCCGCTTCCTTGTCGGAATACCCGAGCGCCAGCAATGCGTTAAGGATGTCGGAGGTCGCATCGTTGTGCACGACGCCCCCGACCGCACCCAGATCGGCACCGAGCTTGCCCTTCAATTCGAGCAACAGGCGTTCGGCGGTTTTTTTACCGATGCCCGGAACCCGGGTCAGCCGGCCCGCCTCTTGCAGCGTGATCGCCTGCGACAAATCGCTAACCGACATACCGGAAAGGATCGACAGCGCGGTACGCGCGCCGACCCCGGATATCTTGATCAACTTCTTGAACACGGTGCGTTCTTCGGCCGTGGCGAACCCGTAAAGCAGATGCGCGTCTTCACGCACCGCCATGTGGGTCAGCAACACCACTTTCTCCCCCATTCCGGGCAGGTTGTAAAAGGTGCTCATCGGCACGTCAACCTCGTAACCGACGCCATTGCAGTCCACCAGCAATTGCGGCGGATTTTTTTCAAGGAGTATTCCGGAAAGACGACCTATCATAGTGGTATGGCGTTAAAAAGTTAGATGCATCATACAGGACACAGACACCGGTCCCAATACTACCGGTCTGGCCCCTCGTTCAACGGTTACATGGACAGGCACTGGAATCGATGCGGCTTACCTGTTCGTCCATAGCGCGGATTTTTTCCGATCGACCATGCTCTAAACCAGCAGATGCGCGCACGACACAAAAAATTACTACGGGCCAGACATTCAATCCGCCTCTTATCGCGGGTTGGCACGCTGCTGGGAATCGTGTGGGCGTCGCCGCTGACCGTGCTCGGAATATTGCTCGCCTTGCCTGTGCTCGTGTTACGCGGCCAGGTTCAACTCATACGCGGCCCGACCTCTGCGATATTGGTGCGCGGCCCTTTCGCCGACTGGATGTTAGGCAAGCACCCGTTCGGTGCAATGAGCGCGATGGCGCTCGGCCACATCATCATCGCCGAGCATCAGGGACTGTCTTCACGCGTGCTGATACATGAACTCGCCCACGTGCGGCAGGCAACGCGCTGGGGTGTTTTCTTTCCCTTCGCGTATCTCGCCTCCAGCGCATGGGCGGCCATACGCGGACGCGACGCATACTGGCACAACAAATTTGAAATCGCGGCGCGCGAGGAGGAAAAGCACTTCTGACGTAGCTGGCCCGGTCGGGAATGGGGCCCGCTCAGGGATAAGTTGTTCAAAAAGTGCAACTTACCCCTGCGCTGGTCCTTAGCCTACCAGTCGCCCACGCCGCACGCGCAAACCCTTCTTGGCCAGAGCCGGCGCCAATGCACCCAGGGTGGCCAGCGCCTCTCCACTATGGGCGTGGCAAATTGCCACGCCGAGCGCATCGGCCGCATCGGTGCTTGGCATGCCGGACAACAGCAGCAGCCGCTGAACCATGTCCTGCACTTGCTGCTTCTGCGCCTTGCCATGGCCTACCACGGCCTGTTTGATCTGCAGCGCGGTGTACTCGGCCACAGCAAGGTCGGCACTGACCAATGCGCAAATCGCCGCACCACGTGCCTGGCCAAGCAACAGCGTGGACTGGGGGTTGACGTTGACGAACACTTTTTCAATCGCCGAGCAATCCGGCGTGTAAGTGCGGATGACTTCCGAAACGCCGGCAAGTATGGTCTTGAGGCGTAGCGGTAAATCGGCATCGGGCGTTTTGATCGTACCGGAGGCTATATAGCTGAGCTTGCTGCCTTGTTTGTGGATTACGCCAAAACCGGTGGTGCGCAGACCGGGATCGATGCCGAGTATCTTCATTAATATCAGTGACGGAAATGACGCGTGCCGGTGAACAGCATCACGATTCCACGCTCATCCGCCGCATCGATGACTTCCTGGTCACGCATCGACCCGCCCGGCTGGATCACGCAAGTCGCACCCGCATCCACCACCACATCCAGTCCGTCACGGAACGGGAAGAACGCATCGGATGCGACCGCCGAGCCCGCTAGCGTCAGTCCGGCGTTCTGCGCCTTGATCGACGCGATACGCGCTGAATCTACGCGACTCATCTGGCCGGCGCCGACTCCGAGCGTCATGCCGTTGGCGCAGAAAACGATCGCATTCGATTTGACGAATTTCGCCACGCGCCATGCGAACATCAGGTCCTGGAGCTGCTGTTGCGTCGGCTGCTTTTTAGTGACCACCTTCAGTTCGGCAAGCGCCACGTTTTTCGCATCCGGCGATTGCACCAGCAGTCCACCGCCGACACGCTTCATGTCATAGGCATTGACGCCCTTGCCGAGCGGGATCTGCAGCAAGCGTACATTCTGCTTTGCCGAGAAAATCTGCTTCGCTTCATCGGTAAACGAAGGCGCGATCAACACTTCGACGAACTGCTTGGCGACTGCTTCCGCTGCTTTGCCATCCACCTCACGGTTGAACGCGATAATGCCGCCAAACGCGGAGGTCGGATCAGTCTGGAACGCCTTGCGATACGCCTCGAGGGGATTGGTGCCAACCGCAACACCGCACGGGTTGGCGTGCTTGATGATCACGCAGGCGGTTTCTTCAAAGGTCTTCACGCACTCCCATGCAGCGTCGGCATCGGCGATATTGTTGTACGACAGTTCCTTGCCCTGCAGCTGCATATAGCTCGCGAGAGCGCCTTCAACCGGCACCGGATCACGGTAGAACGCTGCGGACTGATGCGGATTCTCGCCATAGCGCATGTCCTGGACTTTTTCGAAATTCAGGTTGAGCGTCTCCGGGTATGCGTTGCGCGTCGCGTGCTGCTTGTCTTCACCCAGCGAGCTGAGGTAGTTGGTGATCGCGCCGTCGTATTGCGCGGTATGCGCGAATACCTTTTTAGCCAACCCGAACCGGGTTTCGTAACTCACTTCGCCCTTGTTCGCCTGCATCTCATTCAGCACGCGGCTGTAGTCGGCCGGATCGCACACCACCACGACGTCTTTGTGATTCTTGGCGGAGGAACGCAACATGGCTGGGCCGCCGATATCGATGTTCTCAATCGCATCTTCCAGCGAGCACTGCTCTCTTGCGACCGTTTGCTGGAACGGATAAAGATTCACCACCACCATGTCGATGGTTGGAATGCCGTGTTTTTCCAGTGCCGCGACATGCTCGGGGAAATCCCGGCGCGCCAGGATGCCGCCGTGGACTTTCGGATGCAGCGTCTTTACCCGTCCGTCCAGCATTTCCGGGAAGCCGGTGTAATCGGCCACCTCGGTCACCTTGATGCCGTTATCTGCGAGCAGCTTGGCGGTACCGCCGGTTGACAGGATATTGACGCCTTGCGTGGATAAGGCGCGGGCAAACTCGAGCACACCGGTCTTGTCCGAGACGGAAATGAGGGCTTGTTTAATCATGATAAACAGAGGGGGAGTGATGGATAGCGTAAAAGCAGTAACAGCTGCGGCATGCGCTGCAGTCCGTTACATTACCGCTTTTACGTTATAGATCACAACAATCCGTGCTGCTGCAGTTTCTTGCGTAGCGTGTTGCGGTTGATGCCGAGCATTTCCGCAGCCAGTGACTGATTGCCGTCGGCGCGCGCCATCACGGCTTCAAGGATCGGCTTTTCAACGGTAAAGACCACCATTTCATAGACGTTCGACGGCTGCTGTTCGCCCAGGTCCTTGAAATACTTTTCGAGGCTTTTCTTGACGACGTCCTGAATACTGTCTTTACTCATTGCAGTGTGGGTTCTTGGATTTTTATAATTAAGGCGCCGTTTTCAGGCAGCTATTTTTTGTTCGGCAACGCCGCAAAGTCCGTATTGTAACCGTTTGCCAAGAGCCGACTGCGATTCAAAGAAGGCATCCACGGCAGCAAGCTGCTCTTCGCAGCTTTCCAGCCGGTTCATCCGCTGGCGAAAATCTTCGCCGCCAGGGAGGTCGCGCACATACCAACCGATGTGTTTGCGCGCCGTGCGGAGACCCATGAATTCACCATAAAACGCGTAATGCGCCTGCAGATGCTCCGACATCAGCGCACGCACTTCAGTGACCAGCGGCGCCGGCAAATGTTCACCGGTGCGCAAAAAGTGATCGATTTCACGGAAGATCCAGGGCCGCCCCTGGGCTGCACGACCGATCATGATGGCGTCCGCCCCGGTTGTTTCGAGCACAAATTTCGCCTTCTCCGGCGTGGTGATGTCGCCATTGGCAACCAGCGGGATCGATATCGCCGCCTTGACCGCAGCGATGGTTTCGTACTCCGCGTCGCCGCTATAGCCATCGGCTCGGGTACGCCCATGCAGTGTCAGCATGGCGATACCGCTTGCTTCCGCCATCCGGGCAATGTTCAGGGCATTCTTGTTCAAGCGATCCCAGCCGGTGCGGAACTTGAGCGTGACGGGCACATCGACCGCCGCAACGACAGCGTCAAGAATCTGCCCGACCAGTTTCTCATTCTGCAGCAGGGCCGAACCGCACCAGCTCTGGCATACCTTCTTGACCGGGCAGCCCATGTTGATGTCGATAATCTGGGCGCCACGATCTACGTTGAACTTTGCACAATCAGCCAACATGACCGGATCGGCGCCCGCGATCTGCACCGCTCTCGGTTCCATTTCTCCATCGTGATTGATGCGCCGCGAAGTCTTCTCGCTGGCCCACAAACGCGGATCGGATGCCGCCATTTCGGAAACTGCATACCCGGCGCCAAGCTGTTTGCATAACTGACGGAATGGTCGATCCGTCACCCCAGCCATCGGGGCGACAAAGACATTATTGCGGAGGAAATGGGGACCAATATTCACGGAAACAACGTGGCTCGGGGAAACCGTCATTTTATCGTGATCGAGGGTCCCTCATGAATTTACCTGCTGTTCAGCGCCGGCAACTACTTGTCTGTTTCAACCAGCGCGAGGAAATCCCTGGTTTGCAGATGGGCGATATCGCCCCAGTTCGCAAGCTGTATCGCCTGGCCGCTCCAGGTAAAGCGATTGATACTCGCATTGAAAATATCGAAGTCGCGCGCATGCGAAAAACCGATGCCCTGCGCTGCGCGATAAGCGCATTCGAGCACGCCGCCGTGCGTGACCAGCGCCACCCTGCGATATTTGCCTTCGAGGGCAATGCGCGTGATAGTGCCGACGGCGCGTTCCGCGAATTCCCGCAAAGTCTCTGCGGTGTTCACGCCTTGCGGAAAGCGCGCATCCATGTCGCGCGCTTTCCACGCCGCAAACGCTTCCGGATATTGCTCGCCGATGTCTGCATACAGCATGCCTTCAAACGCGCCGTAACAGCGTTCGCGCAGGCCGGGCTCAATCTGCACGCTCATGCCGCGCGCCGCAGCAATTTCATGCGCTGTTTGCCGCGCTCGCTGCAAATCGCTGGCAATGATGGCGTCTATCGGTACTCCTTGCAGCGCCTGCCCGAGAGCCACCGCCTGTCTTTGGCCTTCTGCATTGAGCGGTATATCGAGATGACCTTGCAGGCGCTTCTCGGCATTCCACGCAGTTTCCGCGTGGCGGATCAACAGGATTTCGGTCAAGCGGACCTCAACTTGGTTAAGGACGGATTCAAGGTATAGACGCCGGTGATGTTCGCCTGACCCAGGATGTGGCCGCGCATCGCGTCCCGAACCTGCTGTCCGGAAAACTTGCCCTCTACCGGCAGGTGCTCGAGATCGAGCGCATAGAGCGTGAACACATAGTGGTGCAGGATCGTATCGTTCCAGGGTGGGCACGGACCGTCGTAGCCGAAATAGTCGCCCGCCATATCGCGATCGCCGGCGAACCAGCTGGTGTAATCGTTGATGCCGTGGCGAAGGCCGCGAACGCCCTGAACTTCAGGTCCTGGTTTCCCCCGCGCTGTGACTTCCTTGCTGAACTGTCCGGCCGCAATCGAATTCATACCGGATGGCAGATCGACCAGGGTCCAATGGAAGAAATCGACCCGCGGCAGATCGGCCGGCACGGTTTTGCCTTCCTGATTCACGTCATCACCACGCGATGGCACATCGACGTCATGGCACACCAGCGCAAGCGACCGTGTTCCGGCGGGCACGTCGCTCCATGCCAGATGCGGATTCCTGTTCGTCGACAAAGCGACATGCGTCTTCGGATCAGTCACGCAAAACGCATATTCGCCGGGGATGGTTTCACCATCCTTGAATGAATCGCTCCAGAGTTTCATGTTGTCTCCTTTGATTGTCAGTTAATTGAGAGTGCGGGCCTGCGGCTTCACCTGCAGCCAGAAGGTTACCGGCCCGTCATTGGTCAGCGACACCTGCATATGTGCGCCAAACCGCCCGGTCTCGACCACCGGATGCTTCATACGCGCCTGGGCGACAAAGTAATCGAACAGGCGCTCTCCCTCTGCCGGCGGTGCCGCCGGCGTGAACGATGGCCGCGTACCGGATTGCGTATCGGCCGCAAGCGTGAATTGCGGCACCAACAGCAGGCCGCCCACCACGTCCGCAACGCTGCGGTTCATTTTCCCTGCATCGTCCGGGAAGACGCGGTAGCTCAACAGCTTTGCAAGCAGTGCATCGGCTTCCTTTTCACTGTCATTGCGTTCCGCGCATACCAGCACCATCAATCCGGCTTCGATGGCGCCGACGCTCACGCTATCAACCACCACGCCAGCGTGGCTGACGCGTTGCAAAAGTGCGATCATTGTTCCGCTCGCTGTTTCAAGCGAGCGTGACGCGCGCGAATTTCCGTTTCCCTACCTGCACGACAAAGTTGCCGGCTTCGACTTTCAACGCCTTGTCGCTCACCGCTGCGCCGTCGATGCGCACGCCGCCCTGTTCCACCATGCGCAGGGCGTCCGAGGTCGACGGGCACAGGTTTGCCTGCTTCAGCAACTGGCCGATGCCGAGCGGCGCACCACTCAAAGTCACCTCCGGAATGTCGTCCGGAATGCCACCCTTGGCGCGATTGTTGAAATCGGCCAGCGCCTCTTCCGCCGCCTGCCTCGAGTGGAAGCGCGCAACGATCTCCTGTCCAAGCAACACCTTGATGTCGCGCGGATTGCGCCCTTCTTCGACCTCTTTCCTGAATTGCGCGATCTCGTCCAGCGAGCGGAACGACAGCAGCTCATAGTAGCGCCACATCATCGTATCCGAGATGCTCATCAGCTTGCCGAACATCGTGTTGGCCGGTTCAGTAATGCCGATGTAATTTCCTTTCGACTTGGACATTTTTTCGACACCGTCCAAACCTTCCAGCAACGGCATGGTCAATATGCATTGTGGTTCCTGACCGTAGTCTTTCTGGAGCTCACGCCCGACCAGGAGATTGAACTTCTGGTCGGTGCCGCCGAGTTCAAGATCCGACTTCAATGCCACTGAGTCGTAACCCTGCATCAGCGGATAAAGCAGTTCGTGCACCGAGATCGGGGTGCCGGCCTTGAACCGCTTCGTGAAGTCTTCCCGCTCAAGGATACGTGCGACCGTGTATTTGGCCGAAAGCTGGATCATGCCGCGCGCGCCGAGCTGGTCGCACCATTCAGAGTTGTAGCGGATTTCGGTATTGGCCGGGTCGAGCACCAGGCTTGCCTGTGCGAAGTAAGTCTTGGC
>JAQGMD010000334.1 GCA_028292565.1 Burkholderia sp.
GGCCCACCGTGCACCATCGCGTGGCCGACCTCGACCCCGGTACCGAACCCATTGACCAGAATGCGGCCGACACGACGTTCCAGCGCAGGCAGGAATGCACGGGCGTCTTCGTAATCATCCTCGTCGATGTGGAGGGCGGCGGTGAGCTGGCCTTCAAGGCGCTCGACTATCGCGAGCATGGTCGGCATGTCGGGACAGCGGACGATCAATGAGGCGGCGCCAAAAATCTCTTCCTGCAATTCCGCATGCTCGAAGAACGCTTGCGCAGTGGTGGAGAACAGCGCCGCCTGCCCTTGATATGCGGAGCCACTTTTTCCGCGCGCTTCAGTCACGACTTCGGGATGTGCAGCGATGGCGCCGACGCATGAGTCATAGGCCTTGTGGATACCCGGGGTCAACATCGTCGCTGCCGCCACATCTGATAACGCCGACTTCGCGGCGTCGATGAATGCGTTCAATTGCAGGCCGTCCACCGCGAGCACGAGGCCCGGGTTGGTACAGAATTGACCGGCGCCCATCACCAGCGAACCCACGAATGCCTTGCCGATCGCTTCCCCACGCCGGGACAGCGCACCCGGGAACAACAACACCGGATTGATGCTGCTCATTTCGGCATACACAGGGATCGGTTCCGGCCTGGCTGCGGCAAGCTTCAATAGCGCGGTACCGCCTGCACGGGACCCGGTAAACCCGACGGCCTTGATGCGCGGGTCGCACACCAGGGCCTGGCCGATACCCAGTCCGCTATCGAACAAAAGTGCAAACGTGCCTGCCGGCAGAGAGCAATCACTGACTGCCTTCTGGATCGCCTGCCCGACCAGTTCAGAGGTGCCCGGATGCGCCGGATGAGCCTTGACAACCACCGGGCATCCGGCAGCCAGCGCAGAGGCGGTATCGCCTCCTGCCACAGAGAATGCAAGCGGAAAATTGCTGGCGCCGAACACAGCGACCGGTCCCAGCGGGATATTGCGCAGTCGCAGATCGACGCGCGGCAGCGGCCTCCTGTCTGGCTGCGCCGTATCGATACGCGCCTCAAGGAAATCACCACTTCTTACCACCGCGGCGAACAGGCGCAGCTGCCCTACCGTACGGCCGCGCTCGCCTTCGATCCGGGTACGCGGCAGGCCGCTTTCATCCATACAGCGCTCGATCAGCGCGTCGCCGAGCGCCACGATGTTTTCAGCGATCGTCTCGAGGAATACTGCCCGCGCTTCCAGGGAAGTTTCGCGGTACTGGTCAAAGGCCAGCCAGGCTAATGCACACGCATGGTCAAGTTGCTCCAGCGTGGCGCCACCAAACGCGGGTTCGAGCGACTCGCCCGAAGCGGGGTTGATGGCTTTGATAGAGCCGTTGGCGCCGCGCACCGCGTCGCCGCCGATCAGCAATTTACCTGTGATGCTCATGGTTCATCCTTGTAAAACGTGTGTACTTTATCTGCCCCAGCGCAGCACTAGTGGTTCCAGCCGGCGTGCGACCTTCAGCAGGCCTGCGCGCGTTGCCGGGTGCACCTGCGGCAGCGGATGGCGCACGGCGTCCGAGGCGATCACGCCGCCTTCTTTCATCAGCACCTTGGCGGAAGCCAGTCCACCTTGCCGGTTTTCGTAATTGATGAGCGGCAGCCAGTCCTGATAGTGCCGTGCCGCCAACTCGGTGTCGCCCGCGACGTAAGCGTCGATGATCTTGCGGATACCGTCCGGGTAACCGCCGCCGGTCATTGCTCCGGTGGCGCCGGCGTCGAGATCGGCCATCAGCGTGATCGCTTCCTCGCCATCCCATGGCCCGACGATGGCGTCGCCGCCGAGTTCGATCAGCTCGCGAAGTTTGGCGGCGGACTGCGGCACTTCAATCTTGAAGTAGGAAATGTTTTCGATCTCCTTCGCCATCCTTGCCAGAAACGGCGCGGACAACATGGTCCCGCTGACGGGCGCATCCTGGATCATGACCGGAATGTCGATCGCATCGGACACGGTTCGGAAGAACTCGTAGATCCCGCGTTCGTTCACGCGGAACGTGGCGCCGTGGTACGGGGGCATCACCATCACCATGGCGGCGCCGGCATCCTGCGCGCTGCGGCTGCGTTCGGCACAGACCTTCGAACTGAAGTGGGTGGTCGTCACGATCACCGGCACGCGTCCTGCGACGTGTTCGAGTGCGGTATGCATCAGCAGCGTGCGCTCTTCATCGCTGAGGACGAACTGCTCCGAGAAGTTGGCGAGGATGCAGATACCGTCGGAGCCGGCATCGATCATGAAATCGAGGCAGCGGCGCTGGCCGTCGAGATCGAGTTCGCCCTGCTCATTAAAGATCGTTGGCGCCACCGGAAAAACGCCACGGTAGACTGGTTTTGTAGTTGTGTTTGACATGATGTTCTGGTTCCCCTTTCTGGACGGGATGAGATGCAACACCGACGGCTTCAGGTGATCGCGCCGATTTGCCATGGCACGAATTCGTTCTGACCGTAGCCGTGCGTTTCACTGCAGCTGCGCTTGCCTGAGGCCGTATCAAGCATCAGCTGGAATAGTTCCCTGCCTTTTTCTTCGATGGTCGCTTCGCCGGTAAGGATGGTTCCGCAGTTCAGGTCCATATCTTCCTGCTGGCGATTCCACAACGCGTTGTTGGTCGCGATCTTCAATGACGGTGATGGTGCACAGCCATAGGCCGAGCCGCGTCCTGTGGTGAAGCAGATCAGGTTTGCGCCGCCGGCGACCTGGCCGGTGGCTGAAATCGGGTCATAGCCCGGCGTATCCATGAAGACCAGGCCTTTCGCCGCCACATACTCGGCGTATTCATAGACTTCGACCAGGTTGGTATTGCCGGCCTTGGCGATTCCGCCGAGGGATTTTTCCAGAACGGTGGTCAGGCCGCCCGCCTTGTTGCCGGCCGACGGATTGTTGTTCATCGCCGCGTTGTTGCGGGCGCAATAGTCTTCCCACCACTGGATCCGGCTGATCAGCTTTTCGCCCACATCGCGGCTGACCGCACGACGGGTGAGCAGATGCTCGGCTCCATAAATCTCCGGCGTCTCGGAGAGAATCGCCGTTCCACCGTTCTGCACCAGCAGATCGACAGCCGCCCCAAGCGCGGGATTGGCCGAGATGCCGGAGTAGCCGTCGGAGCCGCCGCATTGCAAGCCGACGACCAAGTGGCTTGCAGACACGGGTTGACGCATGATCTTGTTCGCCTCGGCCAGCATCTCTTTGATCAGTTCGACGCCGCGGGCTATGGTCTTTGCTGTTCCACCTGTTTCCTGGATATTGAAGGTCTTCAGGAAATCGGCTTCGACCAGGCCTTGCGTCTCCATGATTTTGGAGATCTGGTTGGTTTCGCAACCGAGCCCAATCACCAGCACGCCAGCAAAGTTGGGATGGCTGGCGTAGCCGCCCAGCGTGCGCTGAAGCATGGCCAACCCTTCGCCTTCCGGGTCGACTGCGCAGCCGGCGCCGTGCGTCAGGGCGACCACACCATCCACGTTCGGGAAAGCCGTGAGGGCTTCGGGGAAAATATCGCGACGAAACCGGTCCGCAATTGCGCGCGCCACCGTCGCCGAGCAATTCACCGAGGTCAGGATGCCGATGTAGTTGCGTGTGGCCACCCTGCCGTCCGGCCGGACGATTCCGTCAAACCTGGCCGGCGTCCTGGCAAAACCGGTTGGCCTGGCGTCCTCGCAGTATGCATAGTCGCGGGAGAACTCGCCCATGACGAGGTTATGCGTGTGGACATGCTCACCCGGAAGTATCGTGCGGCCGGCAAAGCCGATGATCTGGCCATAGCGTTTGACCTGCTGGCCTTGCTCGATCCGCCTGACGGCGATCTTGTGACCGGCAGGTATCAGGCCTGTGACCCTGACGTCTTCACCGGCCAATACGCTTCCACCCACCAGCTGGTTGCGGGCGATGACCACATCATCGTCCTTGTGCAGCCGGATGGTCAGGGCGGCGGCTGCGGTATTTTTTACTTCGTTCATCGTGAGCATGTCAGCTTTCATTTATTTCGCCTGGCGTGTTCAGGTCGGCATGTCGGTCGGCAGGGCGACGCCGAAGTATTTCTTGTAAATCTCGTTCAGCTTGCCGTTCTGCAGGTTGGTCTTGACCCAGCCATCGAGGTAGGCTTTCAGTTCCGGATCGTTCTTGCGGATGCCGATACCGAGCGGGTAGGTCTTCATCACAAACTTCGACTCGACGTCACGCGACGGGTTGGCCTTCTTGACGGCGGGGATCACGCTGATCGCTGCGGCGATGTAGTCCTGCTGACCGGTGGCCACAGCCGTGTTGGTGGTCGCATCATCCTCGTAGCGAACGACGTTGATGCCGGAGAGTTCTTTCAAACCGCGCGACAATTCCTGGTCGCTCGTAGTGCCGCGGGTGACTGCAATGGTTTTTCCACCGAGGTCGGCGAAGCTGGCGATCTTTTGCTTGGACGGGCCGCCGACCACAACCTGGATCACGCCGTAAGGCTGGGAAAAGTCGATGACCTTCTTGCGTTCGTCGGTGATGGAGAAGGAAGCGATGACGAGGTCGGCCTTCTTGGTCAACAGGAAGGGAACACGGTTGGGGCCGGACACCGGAACAACTTCAAGCTGCACGCCAAGGTCCTTGGCAAGCAGTTGTGCGGCTTCGATGTCCGAGCCGCTCTGTTTAGCCTGGCCATCGAGCATGCCGTAGGGTGGCGCGCCGATATCCACGGCGATCAGGATCTTTTTGCGCTGCTTGATGGTGTCCAGCGTGTCCGCCGCAGCGAAGGAAGAAAGGCTCAGCATGGAAGCCGTCAACAGGCTGCCGATGACGAAACTGCGTTTTTTCATTTGGTCTCACTCCTGGTTATTGGCCTGTCGGCCATTCAATTACAATCCACTGCACACAAATTGATTCAGTTCCGCCGTCGACGGTTGCTTGAGCATGTCGCCGTTGCCGCTTTCCCAGACGATGCCGTGATGCATGAAGAGAATCTGGTCGGCGACGGTGCGCGCGAATGCCATCTCGTGCGTCACCAAGACCATGGTCATGCCATCGGCGGCCAGGTTTTCGATGACCTTCAGTACCTCGCCGGTCAACTCGGGGTCGAGCGCGGAGGTCACCTCGTCGAACAACATCAATTTCGGTTTCATCGCCAGCGAGCGCGCAATCGCAACGCGTTGCTGCTGGCCCCCGGAAAGCTGCTCGGGGTATGCTTTCGCCTTCTCCTCCAGTCCCACCTTGCGCAGTACGTCCACGGCGATAGCGCGCGCTTCGGCCGCACCAAGTCCATTTGCCTTGCGCGGCGCCAGCGTGATGTTTTCTTCTCCGGTCAGGTGCGGGAAAAGGTTGTAGCTCTGGAATACGATGCCCACATCCCTGCGCAGTGCCATCAGGTCGACGCCGGGTTTGTG
>JAQGMD010000351.1 GCA_028292565.1 Burkholderia sp.
TGCATGCGGACATGGTCAAGCGTCTGCTCGATGACGCCTTCCAGGAGGTGTACGGCGAAGACTACAACGAAGCGGCGGTGCGCAAAATCACCGGCGCTTCGGACAAAGTCGCGCAACTCATCAAGCACTACAAGAACGAGCGTTTCCCCAGCATTGCGATTACGGTAGACCTGCTCACCACCGGCATCGACGTACCCAGGATCTGCCATCTGGTCTTCCTGCGCCGCGTCCGTTCGCGGATTTTGTACGAGCAGATGATCGGCCGCGCCACCCGCCGATGCGATGAGATCGGCAAAACCGTATTCAAGATTTACGACCCGGTCGACATCTACGCCGCGCTGCAAGACGTCAGCACCATGAAACCCCTGGTGAAAGATCCGAACGTCACGCTGGATCAACTGGTCGACGAATTAAACAATCCGACCAGCTTCACGACCCAAGGCACACTGGCCGGAGAAACCCATGCACACGACGTACTGGCCGCCATCAGCCAGAAAGTCATGCGCGTTTTGCGCAAAGCCGGCAAGCAGGCCGAGAAGAGGCCGGTCGTCAAGGAAAAGCTGGACCAGCTTGAACAGCAATGGGGCGTCGCACCCGATAAGCTGCATCAGCATTTGCACAAGCTCGGGCCGCAAGGCGCAGCGGATTTCGTGCGCCAGCACAGCCAACTGCTGGTGCAAATTGCCGAAGTAAAGCAACTCATCGGCAGCGAATACATGCCCATCATTTCCGACCATCTGGATGAGTTGAAGCTGCGCGAGCAAAACTACGGCGAATATAACAAGCCCGAGGACTATCTGCAGAGTTTCGACGACTTTATCCGCCAACAACTCAACCAGTCGGCGGCACTCTCTGTCATCGTGAACCGTCCCAAAGACCTCACCCGCGAACAGTTGAAAGAAGTGCGCCTGCTGCTGGACCAGCACCATTTCAACGAGGCCGCGCTGCAAACCGCTTGGCGCAATAAAACCAATCAGGATATTGCCGCCAGTATCATCGGCTATATCCGCCAAGCGGCGCTTGGCGAAGCGTTATTGCCGTTCGAGCAACGTGTTGCCAACGCCATGCAGCGCATTTACGGCCTCACCAATTGGTCGCAAGTGCAGCGCCGCTGGCTGGATCGCCTGGCAAAGCAGATCGTGCATGAAGTGGTGGTAGACCATCAATTCGTCAATCAGCGTTTCAGCGCCGATGGGGGCGCAAAAAGGCTCAACACGATGCTCGGCGGCCAACTCGATCAAGTGCTCGGACAACTCGCCGAGGCTCTGTGGCCGCAAGTGGCATAACGTCCATGAAACTAAATTAGCCAAACATCTTATTTTATTTTAAGCGTTAAGTTAAAATAACGTGTTGGCTAATTTTAACTTAACCGATATCCCATGGAACGCGGAATCACCGGCCATTACACCCCCACCGTCGCCGGCGGCGTTGCCTGCCAGGCCTTTGTGCCCATGCCGTTGCCACCGCTGCCCGCACTGGATTTGAGCGGCAAGTTGCAAGCACGGCTCAATGAGGCACTGATTGCGCTCGGGCGGCTCGATGCCATCAGTACCCTGTTGCCCGATGCCAAGCTGTTTTTATACAGCTACGTGCGCAAAGAAGCGGTGATGTCCTCGCAAATCGAAGGTACCCAATCCTCGCTCAGCGATTTGATGCTCTACGAGATGGAAGGCCAGCCCGGTGTGCCGATGGACGACGTGCAGGAAGTCTCCTGCTACGTCAACGCCCTGACGCTGGGAGTGGAGCGGATACGCCAAGGCCACCCGATCAGCTTTCGTCTGATGACCGAAGTGCACCAGGCGCTGATGACCTCCGGCCGAGGCGTGCAACGCGGACCGGGCGAATTCCGCCGCAACCAGGTCTGGATCGGCGGCCACCGTGCCGACGAAGCCACGTTCGTGCCGCAGCCGGCCAACCGGATAGCCGATTTCTGGGCCGCGCTGGAACAGTTCATCAACGACTTGCCGGAACCCACGGCGCCCGTCATCAAGGCCGCGCTGGCGCATGTGCAATTTGAAACCATCCACCCCTTCATGGATGGCAACGGTCGCCTGGGCCGCTTGCTGATCCCGATGATCCTGGTCGAGGCCGGCGTGTTGAAAGAGCCGCTATTGTATCTATCGGTATTCTTCAAGGAGTACCGCGACAGCTACTACCGCCTGCTGCAGCAAGTGCGCCTCACTGGCGACTGGGAGGCGTGGCTGCTGTTTTTTGTCGATGCGATCGCCGCGACCGCCAACCAGGCCGTCACCACCGCGCAAGAATTAAATCAATTGCTCGCCGCCGACAAGGCCCGCCTGGCGGAACTTGGCCGTTTGGCCGGCTCCGCTACACAAATCCTCGATGCGCTATTTGCCCATCCGATATCGAATATTGCCGCGCTGACCCGCGCCACCGGGCTGACTGCGGCGACCATCGGCAAAGCACTCGACGCCATGGAAAACACGCTCGGCATGGTGCATGAACTCACCGGCCAAAAACGCAACCGGGTGTACGCCTACAGCGCGTACATCGACATTTTGAATCAGGAAACACCGTAAATGAGCACCAACGACATCGTCCAAAAACTCTGGAACCTGTGCGACGTCCTGCGCGACGACGGCATCAATTACTCCGACTACGTGACCGAACTGGTGCTGCTGCTGTTCATCAAGATGGAATACGAAAACGCCGAAAGCGGCCTCTTGAAAAAGCACAAGTTGCCCGACTACGCGCGCTGGCAAAAACTTACCAGCCTGTCCGGCCTCAATCTGCTCAATCACTACCGCGAAACGCTACTCAAACTCAGTACCAGTCCCGATCCGCTGATCTCCGCTATCTACGCCGATGCGCAGACCCGCCTGAAGGAACCGCGCCACCTCGAACAACTGATCAAAAGCCTCGACGGCATCGACTGGTTCAGCGCCAAGAAAGATGGTCTCGGCGATCTGTACGAAGGCTTGCTGGAGAAAAACGCCAGCGAAACAAAATCCGGCGCCGGACAATACTTTACGCCGCGTCCGCTGATCGACAGCATGATCCATCTGGTCAAACCGCAGGCAGGCGAAACCATTCAGGACCCAGCCGCCGGCACCGCCGGTTTCCTGATCGCCGCCGATGCCTATATCCGCAGCCATACTGACGATCTGTACAAGCTGACGCAAAAGCAGGCTGCTTTCCAGCGCAACAAAGCCTATGTCGGCATGGAGCTGGTATCGGGTACCCGCCGGCTCGCGTTGATGAACTGCCTGCTGCATGGCATGGAAGGCGACGATCAAGGCGTGGTCCATCTCGGCAACACGCTCGGTAGCGCAGGCACACAACTTCCCAAGGCGGACATCATCCTCAGCAACCCGCCTTTCGGCGTGGCCAAAGGCGGCGGCGGCCCCACCCGCGACGACCTTACTTTTTCGACAGGGAACAAACAGCTCGCCTTCTTGCAGCACATCTATCGCGGCTTGAAGGAAGGCGGCCGCGCCGCCGTAGTCTTGCCGGATAACGTCTTGTTTGAAGCCGGCGTCGGCGCCGACATCCGGCGCGACCTGATGGACAAGTGCAACCTGCACACGATCCTGCGTCTGCCCACGGGCATCTTCTATGCGCAAGGCGTCAAGACCAACGTGCTGTTCTTTACCAAGGTCAGCGACAAAGCCAGCGGCAGCACCAAGAACGTGTGGGTCTACGACATGCGCGCCAACATGCCCAAGTTCGGCAAACGCACGCCATTCACGCGCTCGTACTTCACGGAATTTGAAGTGGCTTTCGGCGATGACCCTCACGGCAAAAGCAAGCGCAAGGATCAAGGCGAAGCAGGGCGCTTCCGCTGCTTTAGCCGGGCTCGGATCGCGGAGCGTAACGATAGCCTGGATATCGCGTGGCTCAAAGATGACAGTGCAGAAGATG
>JAQGMD010000359.1 GCA_028292565.1 Burkholderia sp.
TCCCTGTCCCCAGTGGTTGCTCCTCATCGTAACGCGCGCATCATTGAAGCCCACCCAGGATGCGGAAACGAGGCGCGGATGCATCAGGATGAACCAGCCGTCGGTATTGTTTTGCGTGGTGCCAGTCTTTCCGGCGACATCGGCTTGTATGCCGAAACGGGTCCTGACCGCTTGCCCTGTACCCTGATTCACCGCACCCCGCATCATGTCGATCAGGTCCTGGGCTGTGCGGTTGGACAGCGCCCGCTCGCTGTCAGGCGCGAACTGTTCGAGCACGTTGCCATCTTTGTCGGTAATACTGGTCACCAGAACCGGCTTGCGGTATTGCCCGCTGGCGGCAATCGTACTGTAAGCAGATGCCATTTCGAGTGACGTCACCTGGCTCACCCCTAGCGCCAACGAAGGTACTGCAGCAAGTTCGCTTTGATTCACGCCCATTTTTCGCGCGAGTGCCACGACCTTCTGCGGGCCGACTTGCTGCATCACCTGTGCCGCAATCGTATTCTTCGAGTAAATCAGCCCTTCGCGCGCCGTCATCTGCCGCCCGGTAGGAGCTGAGACATCGGTGGGCCGCCAGACCGTGCCGTCGCTCATCGGGATCTCCACGGCGGCATCGGTGAACCGCTTGTCGGGGGACATGCCTGCCTCCAGAGCGGCACCGTATACGAATGGCTTGAAGGTGGAACCAGGCTGGCGCCGCGCTTGTGCAACATGGTCGAACTGATCGGTCCTGAAGTTACGACTGCCTACCCATGCCTTCACGTGGCCCGTGGTTGGGTCCATGGCGACAAAGGACGCCTGCAAGCGCGTTTTCTCCGTCCGCAATCGGGCAATGAATTCAGTGTCGCCTTTCAGTTCCGCCACTGCATCCTTGGACGAGACACCGGCATCAACCAAAGTACGGTGAGCAGTGGATTCGCGAATAAACGCATCCACCAGATTGCCACGGCTGCTCCAGAAGTAACTGAACGGTTGCACGCGTCGGCGCATGTCGGCGTATGCACCCGTACTCGTGGAGAGGAGGCGCTCGGACGGCAAACCCCACTCGACATCCGCGACGGACTGCAGCGCGTCCATCTGACGGTCCACGGCCTGGTTTGCCAGCGCCTGCATGCGCGTATCGATGGTGGTGCGGATCACCAGCCCGTCAGAGTAAATATTGTAATCGTGGCGCTCTGCCCAATCGATCAGCCACTTGCGCACGTGCTCCGCAAAATGCGGCGCCGGGCCGAGCGGCTGCGGCTGGCGTTCAAAATCCAGGCGCATGGGCTGGTTCTTGAGCTTGTCAAAATTCGCCTGGCTCAATACATTGCGTTTGACCATTTGCGACAGCACGACATTGCGACGCTTCACTGCGCGTTCAGGACGCAGGACCGGGTTGTAGAAGCTCGTCCCCTTCAACATGCCCACAAGCGTTGCGCTCTCAAGCACAGTGAGCTTCGACGCCGGCTTGTCGAAGTAGGTGCGGGCTCCCATTTCGATGCCATACGCGTTGTACAGGAATGGCATCGTGTTGAGGTAGGTGACGAGTATTTCCTTTTTCGAAAAGGCATACTCGATTTTCAGCGCGGTAATCAGCTCCTTGAGCTTGCGCGTAATGGTGCGCTGGCGCCCGATTTCTGCAGGGTAGAGATTGCGCGCAAGCTGTTGGGTCAGCGTCGAACCTCCTTGGGGGTCACCAAGCAATGTATGCCCAATGCTTGATACGGTACGCCGTATGTCTACACCATGGTGTTCATAAAAGCGGTGGTCTTCTGTTGCAATCAATGCGTTGATCACATGGGGCGAAATGCGGTTCAACTCGACCCACTCGCGGTTCAGCGGCTTGAAAGCCGTCAGGCGTTTTCCGTCAGCCGAGATCAGTATGCTGGGGTGCTCAGCCTTGGCTTTCCGCAGATCCGGAATGCCCGGCGTCAGCGGAATAAGAATGACTGCATAAACCAGCAACAGTGCGACGCCAATTGCACCTAAAAAGGCAAGCCCCTTGATCCCTGAAAAAAATCTGGCCCTTCTGTTTAAAGCCGGATTGAATACTGCGATGAAATTGCCGGCAATGCGCCTGTATAAAGGCTTGATAAGTCCGTCGTGCTTTGGGTTTTCGCTCAATGTGATTCCTGATGCTGCATCGGGAGGTGATGCGATGCTGATGCGAATGGTAAACGAAACCCTCGAATTGTTCCGGCTTCGCGACGTAGCTATATACGGACGTCAATAAACGTTGCCAGATCGCATTGTTAAGCGGTGCGGGTAGCGCTTCAGGGATCTGAAAAACAGGCTTGCGAAGCGCCACCGGGATCAGCGAGCGCTCGTGCGCAGCGGATCAAACTGCACACGTCCGTTTCTAATGCAGAGTATTGCCGCCTCGCTGCACAGAGGCCGCTCCGAACTGGGCCTCGGCAATCGCCTCCGCAATTAATTGCTCCTGCACGGGGTCCGGTTCGCCGCCGGATCGACGGTGGGCGTCGTACCAGGCGACAATCAACTCCGCCATGAAATCTTCGTGCTCTTGCAGCAGCTGTGCAAACTCGATACCGCTTGCCTCGCAAATGTGTTCGAGCGGCTCCCATTCAAACGAGAGGTCTCTGGTCTCCGGGTCTCGGGCGAGACGGAGGTCGGAAAAATGCACATCGGAAGGTATGTAAAGGTGAACACTACGTGTGGTCGACATGGTGGTCTCCGTCTCGGGCGCCGCTGGCTATATGATAACCGGCGTCGCCAAATTCGCATTTGAAAGCGCGTGAAAGTCCTGACGAAGAAATTGTAAACACGGTGGGAAATACTTGTCGACCGGATTTCGACGAAACATTATCCGGGATCAGCAACAAATGCCGACGACGCGATCAGAACACCCGCAGGAATGACGATAAGGCGGGGCGGACGATGGCCCTCGGAGGGCTCGCTCGAAAGACGGCGTGAATTGTCGATATTTTTTACGGTATTTCAATTAGCCCTTTGCCGCGAATCTCGCGCCGTTTCTCTGTTCTCCCACGAAAATCTGGTTTGAAAACTAAAGTTCGTGCATCGGGGCACGGAAATTGCTGCCTCGCGTAACCGTCCGACTATAAGCAAGTTCACGCCAACCAGGAGAATCAATTGCCGGCTGCCGGCGTCGGATCTATCTGCTCAGCGCCACCGTAGTAACCTTACATTCCCGTGCGGACCTGAATCCGTCGCTCCCTCTCGATCGTTTCGTACGCAGGCTGATCGACCTCGCAGCCACGTTCGAGGCGATCCGGTCGGACATGTCTGCCAGGCAGCCAGAGCCGCGATTTAACAGTGCCAACGGCGCAGTACGGGTAAGTCAACAGTGAGGGCGGCAGTCGTGAGATTGATGCCGCGCGCACTGAGACTCCTTTAATACGGCAAAGAATTAAGCGTTTATGAACGCGCCATGTCTTGGAGGCCAACAATGACTATCGACACGCTCAGTACCTGGCACGAACTCGTGCGCACCCGAAACACGAAAGGCCTCAGTTCACTTCTCGCAGACGAAGTCGTCTTCCATTCGCCGGTGGTCCACACACCCCAAGTCGGCAAGACGATCACTCTCCAGTACCTCTCCGCTGCGTTTCAGGTGTTCTTCAACGAGTCTTTCCAATACATCCGCGAACTCACTGGTCCCCGGGATGCAGTGCTCGAGTTCCAGGTTGAGATTGATGGCATAAACGTGAACGGCGTCGACATGATCAAATGGGACGATGAAGGCAGGATCGTCGAGTTCAAGGTCCTGATTCGGCCTCTCAAGGCAGTCAACCTGATCCATCAGAAGATGGCTGCCATGCTACAAGTGAATCAGTAGCCCATGCAGTCGCCTCCTGCTTGTCGGAGGGTGGAGCATAGCCCGCGACGAATTTCATGGACGAGATAAATGGGCACCCAAGGCAAGCAACCCCGCGAAGAAAGTCTTCCGAAATACCTCCGGACGGATTCGCGAGCGGATCCATTGTCCGAAGAGCATCCCGACAAGTGCCGGGACCAGCGCATAAAAAGAGGTAGCCGCAACAACAGGCTTAAAGGCACCGTCAAAAGCCAAATTCGCCGCCAATGAAAAGGTCGAAACTGTAAACGCCAGGCCAAGCGCTTGCACCAGGTCTTCCTTGCCCAGGCCAAGTCCCTGCAGATACGGGACCGCCGGCATCACAAAAACGCCAGTCGCCGAAGTCACCAGTCCTGTCGCCGCGCCGATCACAGGTGACAACCACGCCTCCATATACCGAGGAATAACGATGCGCACTGCAGTCAGTCCTATGACGGCGTACATCATCAGGGCTACACCAAGGGCAGTCGTGGCATGACCCGTAAGGCCACGAGGCAGTATCGCACCACCCGCGAAGGTACCTAAAGCGATTCCGATCAGCATCGGCCACAGGCGTCGGAGCAGGGACTTTAAGCCAGGGCCGGCAGCGAGCTGCCACACATTGGTTACAGCCGAAGGCACAAGCAACAAGCTTGCTGCTTCCATCGGTGTCATGACGAGTCCGAGCAAGCCAACCGCGACGGTCGGAAGCCCGAGTCCGACGACGCCCTTTACTAAACCCGCCACGAGGAACGTGGCTGAAACTGCGAGCAGGAGCGGCAGAGCGTCAGCGGCGAGAAGTCGGGGGAGAGTTTCCATGTGCCGATTCTGCACTGGCCAACGACTTTGGAAAATGTGGATTAAACTTAGTCAGCCTTCGGGTCAGCCATAGGCTCATCGACAGCGTGGGAAACGGGGGAGACGAGTTGCGTTTTGACCTTACAGATATGCAATTATTTTTGCACGTGGTGGAGGCAGGCAGCATTACTGCCGGCGCCGAGCGCGCGCATATAGCGCTCGCTTCCGCGAGTGCGCGTGTGCGAGGCATGGAAGAGATGCTTGGCATGCCATTGCTGCTGCGCGGACGACGCGGTGTACATCCGACGCCGGTCGGCCAATCATTGATGCATCATGCGCGTCTCGTGCTTCAGCAAATGGAAAGAATGCGTGGCGAACTGGCCGAGTACACCCAGGGCATGAAGGGACACGTTCGTCTTCTCTGCAACACCGCGGCCATCAGCGAGTTCCTGCCTGAAGCGCTAGCCACTTTCATGGTTCGGCATCCGAATGTCGATATCGATCTGGAGGAGCGGCTCAGTTATGACATCGTTAGAGCCGTGGGAGAAGGCCTGGCTGACGTCGGCATTGTAGCGGACTCCGTCGACCTCTCTGGCCTCGAGACCTACGCATTCCGTGTAGACCGGCTCGTCGCGGTGGTTCCCGCGCATGGTGAGAAAATGATTGGGGCAGAATCGAATCAGGGTGTCGCCTTTAGCAAACTGCTCGATCTGGACTTCATCGGATTGGCGGGAGACAGTGCGCTTCAACGGTATTTGGCGCTCCATGCAGCCCGCGCCGGAACGCCGCTCAAAGTCCGCGTTCGTCTTCGTAGTTTCGATGCCATTTGCCGCATGGTCGAAAACGGCGTTGGAATCAGTGTGATTCCAGAGACCGCCGCCAGGAGGTGTCAACAGACGATGGCGATCCGCTGTATTGCTTTGTCAGATCCATGGGCTCTCCGTAATCTCACAATTTGTGTGCGACGCTTCGCTGAACTGCCGAGTTATACAAGAAAGTTGATTGAAGAGATCAGGTCAAATTAACGAGTGCGCTGAGCCAGCGGCTTACAGGCCGGAAGGAGAATCCCCATGACAGACGTAACCGTGGAAGTCACCAAAC
>JAQGMD010000380.1 GCA_028292565.1 Burkholderia sp.
GTCGAGGTAGCGCCATTCGTCGAACAGGTTGGGGCCGAAGCCGCTGCGCTTGATCGACTTCAGGAACTGCTTCGGGATGATGGCATCGGTGTCGACATTCGCGCGATCCAGCGGTGCAACCAGTCCATCGTGTAGGGTAAATTTGTCCATGATCTTGATTCCAATTGCCGCTTACCTTCAGGGGCAAACGGCTACACTCTCAATTATGTTTTGGCGGCGCTTTCGACTTGCTCACCGGCCGTCCTGATGCCCTGGAGACTCAACGCAATGCGCGGACGTCCACAAAATGTCCGGCAATACCCGCAGCGGCAGCCATGGCGGGAGATACCAGATGACTGCGTCCGCCCTGTCCCTGCCGACCTTCGAAATTGCGGTTGGAGGTCGATGCGCAACGCTCGCCAGGTTCCAGACGGTCCGCATTCATGGCCAGGCACATCGAGCAACCCGGCTCACGCCATTCAAAACCGGCGTCCCTGAAAATCTTGTCGAGGCCTTCGCGCTCGGCCTGCTCCTTCACCAGGCCGGAGCCCGGGACCACCAACGCCAGCTTGACGTTCGATGCGCGGAACTTGCCGCGCACGACCGCCGCCGCGGCGCGCAAGTCTTCAATACGCGAGTTGGTGCAGGAGCCGATGAAGACTTTGTCGATGCGGATGTCCGAGATCGCCGTATTCGGCTTCAGGCCCATGTAGGCCAGCGCCTTTTCCATCGCGTCACGCCTGGCGGCGTCTTTTTCTTTGTCCGGATCCGGTACGCGGTCGTCGATCGACACTACCATCTCGGGCGAAGTGCCCCAGGTGACCTGCGGCCTGATTTCCGCTGCATTCAGCGTGACCACCAGGTCGAACTTCGCACCTTGATCGGAATGCAGCGTGCGCCAGTATTCAACCGCGCGATCCCAGTGTGGTCCGACCGGGGAAAGCGGACGGCCTTTCACGTAATCGATCGTGGTGTCGTCGACCGCAATCATGCCTGCGCGGGCGCCTGCTTCGATCGCCATATTGCAAACCGTCATCCGGCCTTCCATCGAGAGCGAACGGATGGCGGAGCCGCCGAATTCGATTGCATAGCCGGTGCCGCCGGCAGTCCCGATCTTGCCGATAATGGCGAGGACGATGTCTTTTGCTGTCACGCCCGCCGGCATCGCGCCGTCGACCTGCACCAGCATGGCTTTGGATTTCTTCGCCAGCAGCGTTTGCGTCGCGAGCACGTGCTCGACTTCCGATGTACCGATTCCGTGCGCCAGGCAGCCGAACGCGCCGTGCGTCGATGTATGCGAGTCGCCGCACACGACGGTCATTCCCGGCAGTGTGGCGCCCTGCTCCGGCCCGATCACGTGCACGATGCCCTGGCGCCTGTCGCGCATGTTGAAATAGGTCAGCCCATGTTCCTTGGCGTTGTCGTCCAGTGTCTCGACCTGCAAGCGCGAGATCGGATCGGCGATGCCGCCGGCCCGATCGGTCGTCGGGACGTTGTGGTCAGCGACAGCCAGGTTGGCGGAGACACGCCATGGCTTGCGTCCGGTGAGCTTCAGTCCTTCGAATGCCTGCGGACTGGTGACTTCATGCACCAGGTGGCGGTCTATGTATAGGATCGTCGTACCGTCTTGTTCGGTATGAACGACGTGCGATTGCCAGAGTTTGTCGTAGAGCGTTTGAGCCATGTCGCAAAATGTGCCAAGCAGCACGAGTCGGGGAATAGCTCTCGATTATGCCATAGTTGGGCAAGGCAAAAGCGCACGGCCGGCTTTGCCCGACCAATGAAAAACGCCCGCGGCATAGGCAGCGGGCGTTTTGTTATTTATTTTGCAATAACGTTACTTTTTCTTCGCCTGCTCATACAGAGGCATTACGCGTGCCGAATAATCGGTCAGGTCGCTCATCCGATCCTCGCGCGACGGGTGGGTCGACATGAACTTGGGCGGCTCGCCTCCTGCCGACTGTCCCATCTTTTGCCAAAGTGTGATCGCTGCCCGCGGGTCATAGCCGGCGCGCGCGGCAAGCTCCACCCCGATGCGATCGGCTTCGGTTTCGTGGCGGCGCGAATTCGGCAAGCCAAGCAGGCCCATGTACGCGTATTCCGCGCCCTTCGCCCCGACGTCACCTAGCCCGAACAGCGCGGAACCGACCGAGATCAGTCCTCCGGCAACCATTTGTTCCGACGCACGCTCGCGTGAGTGTTCGCGAAGCGCATGCGCAATTTCGTGACCCATCACCGCAGCCAACTCATCGTCGGTCACCTTTAGCTTCTCGATGAGGCCCGTGTACACCGCCATCTTGCCGCCCGGCATGGCCCATGCATTGACTTCGGGAACTGACAGGACGTTGACCTCCCAGTTCCATTTCTGCGCGTCGGGTCGGAACGCGGCTACCTGCGGAATGATGCGGTTTGCGATGGCACGTACGCGATTGACTTGCGCCTGGTCACGATTCAGCACCCCTTTCTGCTTGGCTTCCGCTATTACCTCACTGTACTGTTTGCCGGCAGCCTGTTCGATCTCTTGCGACGAGACCGCCATTCTTTGCTGCCGGTCGACACCGACCACGCCGCTTTGCGTCGTCTGTACCGTTTCGCAAGCAACCAGTGCCATGACAGTTGCTGCCAATGCGACCGGTTTGAATATCGTGCGCTTGACGAATTTGTTCATTTTTTTACCTCATTATGTGGTTGCCAGCGGTACGACAATACGGCCGCTCCGGTCGCCGCTAACGAAAATATTGCTGCCATCAAATAGACCGCATGGGACCCGAATGTATCCCATAAACCACTTAAAATCAGCCCGCCGATCGTGCCCCCTAGGCCGTAAGAAATACTGATGAACAATGCCTGG
This sequence comes from Burkholderia sp., assembly GCA_028292565.1. The sequence goes on from JAQGMD010000380.1 coordinate 2,831, forward strand.
CCGCGCGCCTGCAGCGGTCCCGAGAACCATCGCTGTAAAGTCGCGACCGATGCCGAATGATGCGTCCCGAACGTCGCAGCGTGAAGCACCTGCGCTATCAGCAGCAGGACTACCGACTCCGCGCCGAAGCCGATCATCAGGAACCGCACCACGGCGATCAACAGACTGGCCACCATCATCCGCTGCACGCCGAAGCGGCGGAACAGCGGCGCCTGGTAAAAGAAGAACACGATCTCCGCGATTACGCCCACCGACCACATCAAGCCTATCACCGTATTGCTGTAACCGATTTGCGCGAGATAAAGAGAATAGTAGACATACAGCGACGCATGTGCGGCGATCATCAGAAAGGTCGACGCAAAAAAGGCGATCACTTCGCGCCGCTTCAGGAGCGACGCCACCGATGGAGCGTCTTGGTGCGCGGGTGGATGAGGCGACTCATCCATACGCAGGCAGGCGGCCAGCACCATTGCAAGCGAGGCAAGCGTAATCCATGGCAGGAAGCCGATACCCCACCAGTCAAGCATCTGCCCGCCGAGGGTCACCGCCGCGATAAAGCCGACCGAGCCCCATAGCCGCACCTTGCCATAGTTCGTGAGGTCGCCGCGCATTTCGGACAGCATCAGCGCTTCGGATAACGGCCCCTGGGCACTGGTGAATGCGTTGAGCACGACCATCACAACGAAGAAATGCGTAAAGGTCTGACCGAAAAATATTCCGCAGAAGGACACCAGCGCCGCCATCGCGGTGAAGCGCAGGACGGCCACCCGCCGCCGGCTATGGTCCGCGACCCAGCCCCACAGGTTCGGCCCAAAAATGCGCATGACCTGCATCAGCGACATCAGGACGCCGATTTGCGTCGCGGTCATTCCATTTTCCGCGAAATACAGGCTGGCATACGGCGAGAACACGCCGACGTAACCGTAATACGCGAAAAAGAAAAGCGCGAAGCTGACCGATTGTTTAGACCAGGATGGGTGCGGCACGTGGATGGCTTTTCGGAGCGGCAGGCTCGTTGGGAATTAGTCCGGTTTTGCGTGCTGCTGCCCCGCTCCTGCCGAACGGGGGACTTTCACGTCGTGCTATTACCTGGGCCGGGCCGGAATTTTCGGCGTTGCCACCTCGACGTCGCCGCATTGCGCCCGATGGCGCAGCGCATGATCCATCAGCACCAGCGCCAGCATTGCTTCCGCGATCGGAGTGGCGCGAATGCCGACACAGGGATCGTGGCGACCGAAGGTTTCGACGCTGATGGGATTGCCGCTCTTGTCAATGGAGCGGCGCGGAGTACGGATACTGGAGGTGGGCTTGATGGCGATCGACACCGTGATGTCCTGCCCGGTCGATATCCCGCCCAGCACGCCGCCGGCATTATTCGAGAGAAAGCCATCCGGCGTCAGCTCGTCGCCGTGCTCGGTCCCTTTCTGCGCGACCGAACGGAAACCCGCGCCGATTTCCACGCCCTTGACCGCGTTGATCCCCATCATGGCGTAGGCAATGTCCGCATCCAGCTTGTCGTAAATCGGTTCACCGAGGCCAACCGGCACATTCTCGGCGACGACATCGATACGCGCCCCGCAGGAATCGCCGTCCTTGCGCAAGGTGTCCATATAGGCTTCCAGTTCCGGGATCATACTGGCGTTGGCGGCAAAGAACGGGTTCTGCGTAACCTGTTCCCACGATTCGAACGGAATCGCGATCTCGCCCAGCTGGCTCATGCAGCCCTTGAAAGTGGTGCCGTATTGCTGCTGCAGCCACTTCTTTGCAATCGCTGCGGCGCCCACCACCGGCGCGGTCAGGCGTGCAGACGAGCGGCCACCGCCACGCGGATCGCGGATTCCGTACTTGTGCCAGTAGGTATAGTCGGCGTGGCCCGGCCGGAAGGTGTCAACGATATTGCCGTAATCCTTGCTGCGCTGGTCTTCGTTGCGGATCAGCAGTGCGATCGGCGTGCCGGTTGTCTTCCCTTCGAAAACCCCCGAAAGGATCTCGACCCGGTCGGACTCCTGCCGTTGCGTGACGTGGCGCGAGGTGCCCGGCTTGCGGCGATCCAGCTCGGGTTGTATGTCGGCTTCGGACAAGGCCATGCCCGGCGGGCAGCCGTCGACGACGCAGCCGATCGCCGGACCGTGCGATTCGCCAAAGGTGGTAACGGTAAAGAGTGTGCCAAAGGTATTGCCGGACATGATCGAGCTCAGGTGTTCTAAACCCTCGATTTTAGCTTATCGCCCGTAGGAACCGCCGAACTGTCGAAATTGACCGGGTGTCGGAGGCCCCTTCCGCGGAATTTTGTCAGGACTTGCAGGCATGACAATGAAATGTCTCAATTTATTTCAAAAGTATTGAAACTCCATATTCCATCCGACAAGATTATCCCGGCGCGAAGCATCTGCACTAATCTGCACTATTCCACAGTGAAAAGAAGCCCCGGCATGGCGCCCGCGTGACCGGCTTCTCCTGAAACCACGGCTTTCCCGGCGCGTAGTCCCGTTCCGCCCAGAAGACCTATCAATCGGAGAGCATATGGCCGTAGAAATAACCTCGATGGACGACGATATCGTCTTCCTGGATGAGACGGCGCAGGGCTCTCACGCAGCCGACCAGGCGGTGGCGCAAGCCGTCTGGCGCGTCATGATCGTGGACGATGATCCTGACGTACATACCGCGACCACCTTTGCACTGTGCAACCTGGAAATGCAGCGTCGCCCGCTGCAGTTTATCCACGCCTACTCCGCCGCACACGCCCGGCAACTGCTGGACCAGGAAAAGGACGTCGCCGTCATCCTGCTCGATGTCGTCATGGAGCAGGATGACGCGGGACTGCAACTCGTGCGTTATATCCGCGAGGTATTGAAACTGGCCGAAGTGCGGATCATCCTTCGCACTGGCCAGCCCGGTTATGCGCCCGAACTCGAGGCTATCCGCGACTACGACATCAATGATTACAAGACCAAATCCGAGCTGACAAGAATCAAGCTCTACACTGCCGTGACGGCTGCGATCCGCTCTTATGAACAGATCGGCGCCATCAATGCGAACCGGCGCGGCCTCGACCTCATCGTGCGCGGCAGCACCGAGATGATGGCCGTAAGCGGCCTGAAGGATTTTGCGGCCGGTGTGCTGACCCGCGCCGCCGGCCTGCTGGGCGTCGACCCGCAAGGTGTGTTCTGCATCCAGGAAAAAGAGCGCAAGGTGCACAATGATGCGCAGAATGAAGTGTCCGTCGTTGCCGCCGCCGGCGGTGAACAGATCTTGCGTGACCCCGGCCGCGGCATCAGCGACCAGCGCCTCGCGCCGGCATTGGCGCGTGCCTTCGGCGAGTGCCGCAATGTCTACGGCGAGAACTTTGCAGCCCTGTACTTCACGGGCAGCGCCTCGCAGGAGTTTGCCGCGTATCTCGATACCGGCAGGCTGCTCAATGACGACGAGCGGCGACTGCTGGAAGTCTTTTGCAGCAACGCCGCGGTCGGTCTCGATAATGTGCTGTTGCTGACGCGCCTGCATCGGTTTGCCTTCTATGATCCGCTGACCAAGCTTCCCAACCGCACGCACCTGAAGGAAATCCTTGAAGAGGCGCTGCAATCATCCGCCAGGAGTGAAACTACGCTGGCGCTGGTGGACATCGACCACTTTGCCGAAACCAATGACGCGCTCGGGCACCAGTTCGGCGACATGTTGCTGCTGGCGATCTCGGCGCGCCTGCAATCCGAGTTGGACGGCCGGCTGACCATAGGACGGGTCGGCGGCGACACTTTCAGTGTGTTCGGAGATTCCGGACACATGGACCCGCAGACCATTCTGGAATTGTTCGACAAGCCATTCGGCATTGATGGCCACGACGTGCAGATGTCAGCCACCATCGGCCTGCTCCGCCTGCATGAATACGAAGGCAACGGCGCCGATGCGCTCAAAGATGCGGACATCGCATTGAAACGCGCCAAACTGCAGCAGCGCGCGGGACATTTCTATTTTTCGCGCAGCATGGGCGTCGACATCCGCGAGCGCGTGCGGATCATGCATGCATTGCGCGGTGCGTTCGAAGAAAAGCGACTGTACGTTGTGTATCAGCCCCAGGTCGATATTGCCACGCGGCGCGCAGTAGGCGCCGAGGCCTTGATGCGCTGGAAAACGGAGGACGGCAATTTTATCCCGCCGGATCGTTTTATCGCGATCGCGGAATACTCCGGCCTGATCATCGACCTCGGTGAGTGGGTACTGCGCGAGGCATGCCTTGAAGCGGTGCGCCTGCGAACCAGCGGCGTCAGGAATTTCAGGATTGCGGTCAATGTCTCGCAGGCCCAGTTCCGCCAGCCGCATTTCCTTGAGATGCTAAATAGCGTGCTGCGGGATACACACGTATCGCCTGACCTGATCGAACTCGAAATCACGGAATCGATCGCGATGGAGGAACCGGATGCCTTGATCCGGATGTTTGAACAGATCAAACAGACCGGCGTGACCATCGCCATCGACGATTTCGGCACCGGTTTCTCATCGCTGAGTTACCTGCAGCGGCTGAATGCGGACAAACTCAAGATCGACCGCGCCTTCGTTTCGGAAATCACTCATTCGTCCCGTGGCAGCAGCATTGCTGAAATGGTGATCCAGCTCGGTCGCAATCTCGGGCTCGCGGTGATAGCGGAAGGCGTGGAAGACGAGCGGCAAGCTGGAAAGCTCGCGGCACTCGGCTGTCCGTTCGCGCAGGGCTATCTGTTCGCAAGGCCGATGACGGCGGAACAATTGACCGAATGGCTGAAAACCAACGGCCCGGACTGACCGGCGCTCGCCCCCTGTACTTGCACCCATCCTGGCCCAGGCGGGCCTTATCACGATGACGCGACCCACCCTGACATTGCGACGTGCAATAGTGCTGGTCGTGGCAGTGGGCCTGTTGCTGCCGGGCGTGCTAGGCAGCGCGTACTCATGGCTGAAAATCAACAACGAAGACCTGCGCCGGCCCACCCTCGAACTGCTGGAGCAGCACGCGACTGTCCTGGCGGCCGGCATGCGTGAGCCTTTGCAGCACATGAACCAGGAAAGCGCTAAAGCGCTGCTGGAGGCCATGCTCGCACGCAATCAGGACATTGTCGGCGTCGAGGTCCAGGGCAATGTGTTTGGCGTGTTTGTTGCCGGCGAACGGCCGGAGCGGCGCGTCGGCTTCACCGCAACGTCGCACAGGCCGGTGACATATGACGGCTCCACCATCGGCTCGGTCCGGATCGAGGTCGGCAGCAATCGCCTGCACGACGGAATGGTGAAGACGCTGTTCGAATCGATGATCGCGGTTGCCGCGCAAGCCGTGCTGTCGGCCGCACTCATCCTGATCCTGCTCGAACGACGCCTGCTCCGCCCGCTGCAGCGTCTCGGCCAAGGCGCGGAGCGCCTGGCGAACCGGCAACTGGATGAGCCATTCACCTGGCAGCGCCGCGACGAAATAGGCCTGCTCGCCCGCCGGCTGGAAGAAACTCGGATCAGCCTGCGCGAGCTTTTCGAGGAACTAGCCCGAAAGAACCGGGAACTGAAGGACGACATCGGCAATCGCAGCCGCATCAAGCAGGAACTACAGGAACGCGAAGCGCGTTTCCGCGTGCTGGTCGAACAAAGCCCGATCGCGATCATCGAGTGGGATGCGGACTATACGGTGCATGAATGGAATGATGCCGCGGAAAGGATTTTCGGCTATCGCCGCGATGAGGCGCTGGGCCGGCACGCCAGCTTCATGATGCCGCACGCGGACCAGGAAGTGATGAATGCGCGCTTCCACCAGTACCGCGCCGGCGAAGGAGACAGCCGCAACATTACCCAGAATCGCAGGGCCGACGGCACCATCATTACTTGCCAGTGGATCCATACCCCCATCTCGGATGAAAGCGGGCGCACCGGCCGCCTGTTGTCGATCGCGGAAGACATTACCGAAAAGCGCGCCGCGGAAGAGGCGCGCGTACTCTCGGAAGCCAAGTTCGCCGGCGCCTTCGAATGCAATCCGGATGCAGTTGCCATCAACCGCCTGAGCGACGGCCTGATCATCGACGCCAACCAGGCGGCCGAGAGAACCACCGGTTTCCTGCGTGAGGAATGCATAGGAAAGACAACCATCGCCCTTAACCTGTGGGTCGATCCGGAAGAACGCACCGCGCTGTACGAAAAGTTCTCGCGGGACAAGAATGTGACAGATTTCCGATGGAGCATGCGCACAAAGTACGGTGAAATCCGGCAATGCGTGACCAATGGCACAGTGTTCGAGGTGGCGCAGGTAGCCTATATGCTGACTGTAATCCGTGACATCACTGATCAGCTGCGGCTGGAGGAAGAAAAGGCGGAGGCCGATCGGGCGCTATTGCGGCTGGCGCAGGGCGCACGCGATATCGCCGGTGAGTCGTTCTTCGACCTGTTGGTCGCCGACCTGGCGTCGGCGCTGCGGGCCGACCATGCTTTCATCGGTTTGCACCTGCCCGATGCGCCGCATCAGTTCAAGACGATCGCGGCCCACGTCAGGGGCCACTCGGTCGAAAACTTCGAATACAACACCGCCGGCACCCCCTGTGAACGTACACTCAATGGCGAGATCTGTGTATTTCCCCATCATTTGCAGGTATTGTTCCCGACTGTCCAGGACCTGACCAGGAATCGCTGGGAAAGCTATGCCGGCGCACCGTTGCGCGATGCCGGCGGCTCAACCATCGGCCTGCTCGCGGTGATGCATTCGCAGCCGCTCGGCAATCCGGACCTGGTGCGATCGCTGCTCCAGGTATTCAGTGAGCGCGCGTCCGCCGAACTGGAGCGCAAACGCGCCGAAGGGAAACTGCGCAGCAGCGAACAACGCTTCTCCAACATCTTCCAGTCATCCCCGGTAGCCATGTTCGTTACCCAGGTTCATGGGAACCACGTCATCAAGGACGTCAATGGCGCGTTCGAGCGGCTTTTCTTGCGCAGCCGCGAGTCGGTCATCGGCAAAAACACCATCGAGATATCCTTGTATTGCGACCTGGCGGACAGGGCCGCCCTCGTGCAGGAAATCAGGCAGATCGGGATCATCCACAGGGAACATGAAATCTGGATGTATCGCGGCGATGCGAGCCGCGTGCTGGTGCAGATTTCCGGGCACACCTTCGTGCTCGCCGGCGAGGTTTACTCCGTCATCGCCTGTATGGACATCACCGACAAGCGACGCATCGAGGATGAAATCCGCAAGCTCAATGCAACCTTGGAACAACGCGTCATCGAGCGCACGGAAGAACTGCAACAGGCCAACCAGGAACTCGCCTATACGCTTGAAACCCTGAATATGGCGCAGGAAGAGCTGGTCCGGAGCGAAAAGCTGGCGGCGCTGGGATCGCTGGTCGCCGGCGTGGCGCATGAACTTAACACACCGATTGGCAACAGCCTGATGGTTGCCAGCACGCTGCTCGACCAGACCCGCGTACTGGCTGAATGCTATGCCAACAACCGCTTGAAACGATCGCTGCTTGAGAACTACATCACCGACGCGGGAAAGGCCGGCGACATCCTTGTGCACAACCTGCACCGCGCGGCCGACCTGGTGGTCAGTTTCAAACAGGTCGCGGTCGACCAGACGACGTCACAGCGTCGCCGGTTCTCGCTTGCGGAAGTAGTGTCCGAAATCATGCTGACGCTGTGGCCCACCCTCAAGAAAACCGCGTTCCGGGTAGACCAGCGCATTCCGGATGCTCTAGAAATGGACAGCTACCCGGGCCCGCTGGGACAAGTGCTGACCAATCTCGTGGCTAACGCACTGGTCCATGGTTTCGAGGGCCGCAACACCGGCGTCGTCTCGATTTCCGCACATACAACCGCGAACGGATGGATGGACCTGGTCGTGCAGGATGACGGCATAGGCATCCCGGCCGCGAACCTCAACCGCATCTTCGATCCCTTCTTCACCACCAAGCTCGGCGATGGCGGTTCCGGGCTCGGACTCAACATCACGCACAACATCGTAACGGGAATACTTGGCGGTCGGATCCGCGTTCATAGCGAGGTCGGCGCCGGCGCGACCTTCGTGCTTACGTTACCGCTGGTGGCGCCGCAAAAGCAGGGCGAGGATGAGTCATTGAAGACCAGGATGGCGATGGCGGAAGGTGGAGGACGCAGGGATTTTTGAAAGTCTCTGTTCCGTACTCCCATTCCCCTCTGTCTCGCCGTTCCCTCCCTTTCAAGGGGGGCAGTTCGGCAATTTTTCGTTGCCATTTGCCTTCACTTTCGAGCAGTTGCCTCCTTTACTACACGTTCGGACACGTACTTCTCAGTGCCTCAAGGTAATTATTGCAATTAAAGCAAGCGTATATTATCGTCGCTGTTGTTAACTAAATGGCAATATTTCGCACTCAGGCACATATGTCAGATCTGTCCCACCGAATCGCCGGCATCATGAATCAGGAGTCAGCCTTCTCTTCGGAGGCGCGTCTCTACCAACTTGATACGCCCCTTCAAGCTACCCTTCTGGTCGAAAGCTTCGTCGGCAGGGAAGAGCTGTCGGCGCTGTATGAGTACCACATCAATTGCCTTTCCAGCGACACGCACATTGAGCTCAAACGCCTGCTGGGCCAACAGGTCACTTTGCGTACACGCCTGGCCGACGGCACACAGGGCGCACGCACCGGTTATGTTTCGGCCGTCGCCCAACTCGGCGCAGACGGCGGATTCGCGCGATATCAGCTGACCCTCGTGCCCTGGTTGTGGATGGCGACGCAGCGACGCACCTCCCGCGTGTTCCAGGACAAAAGCGTCCTGCAAATCATAGAAGAAGTCCTCGCCGCCGATGCGCCTCGCAACAACTGGCGGATGACCAAGGAAGCGGAAGCCTTCCTCGGCAATGCCCGTCCCCGGAGCTACTGCTGCCAATACCGCGAAAGCGACTACACGTTTGTCACCCGGCTGCTGGCCGAAGAAGGCATCGGGTTTTACTTCGAAGAGGCCGAGGAAAGCGGCAGCAACGTATCGCGGCAACGCCTGGTGCTGTTCGCCGACTCAACCCAGTTCGCCGACGATTACAGCGCCGCCCACGCCAATGGCGGCAAAGGCATCCGCTTTCACCGCGAATCCGCCACCGAAGTGCAAGACACCATCCAGGCGCTCGGTTCGGAACGCCGGCTGCAACCGGCCATCACCACCGTCGCCGGCTGGGACTACAAAGCCAAGCGCGTCATGACCACCACCCTGCCCACTGCCCATCAATTCGGTGGCGCCAACGCCCCGCGCGTCGAGAGCTATGACTGGGCGGGCATCTATCCATTCGCGACGCTGGGGGAGGCCGACCACTATGCGCGCATTTTGCGCGACGCCACCGACGCCCGCTTCAAAAGCTGGTTCGGACAAAGTTCGGTACGGACATTCCGCCCCGGCACCGCATTTGAC
>JAQGMD010000431.1 GCA_028292565.1 Burkholderia sp.
GCCACCAAAGAAGTCGCGGCAGCAACAGTTACGGACGGTGTAATTACGGTGACGTTCGCCAACGGCATTGCTAACGCTACAGGCGCTGAGGTAGACGGTAAGAAATTCACGCTCACTGCGAGCAACACTGCCAACCAGACTGCGCTCACTTGGAAAATTGAAAATATCGACGTCGCAAACAAAGCTGCAATAGGTGCCATCGTCAAGAATACCTTCGGTACCTAATCTGGTTTCCTGGTTGGTTTGATGCGATAACCCCACTTCGGTGGGGTTTTTTTTCTATCCAACGCCGATTCTTGATGTCATGAACGATTGTGGAATAAGTATCGGCCGGTGTCTTCCGCGACTTCTTTGTCAGTTCGCCGAGTATATGAACCAATGAAGAACTGGACTGCCCGCCGCCTGCCCGATGCGGCTCCGTTTCCGACAATTGTTGCGATAGCCATCGCGGCGATTTCGTTCCTGCCTCAATTCCATTGGGGTGTCATCGGCCACCACGATAATCACCGCATCGTACAGGTGCTCATCGCGCTAATCGGCGGGGCAGTCATTGTTCATCAGCTATTTCGTCCTGCGACCGCCACGCGGATGGTCAGCAAAACGGCGTTATATTTATTGATCACTTTTTTTTCTTTGGGCCTACTGTCGGCCGTGCATGCATGGTCGGTTTGGCACGCGATGTTTGAATGGGCGAACTTTGCATTGCTCGTAGCTTTGGCGTGGCTCCTTGCAAAAAAAATCAGCACTGCGAAAAACGATCTGCTTGGCCAGATATTAATAATATGCGGCCTCGGCTGTGCGATATACGTGTTTTCATGGTCGGTGGTGTACATCTCATGGCTGACAACCGGTACCCAACCGGATATTTTCGACCTTATCGCCGGCTTCGATAACTATCGGTTCTTTAATCATATCCAGACAGTGACCTTACCTTTGCTGGCTTTGCTTGTCGTACGCAGCAGGCAGCGCGTTAAGGCTTTATTGCCCGCCCACCCGCACACGCTGATGAGCCTGGCGCAAAGGCACGAAGCCCGCTTTTGGTGGCTGGTTCTCTTGTTCTGGTGGACCCTGTTTTTCGTCACTGCCGGACGCGGTACCTTTCTTGGCATGACCGCTGGATGTGTAATGGCGCTCGTATGGCGCGGCAGGCATGCCTTTGCCTGGTGCCGCGTGATGGCATCGACGTTCGTCGCCGGCCTTGTTGCCTACCCGGTGCTTTACATTCTCATTCCAATGTTGACCGGCGCGAAACCGCTCGGACTTCTGCAGGAAGTGACGACCAGGACCGTCACCAATCCCACCTCGGATCGATGGGCACTCTGGGACCGCGCGATACAAATGATCATTGAGCATCCACTGCTCGGCGCAGGGCCGCTCCACTTCGCGCACTACGGTCGCGACATCATGAACGGCGCACACCCGCACAACTGGGTGCTACAGATTGGATCCGAGTGGGGGGTGCCCGCTTTGTTATGCCTCGCTGCTGTTCTCGCGATTGCGCTACGTGCGTTGGTGCGAACCGGACGCGCGATCAAAGCGGATGATGCGGTTAATCAGGCGATCCTGGCTGCCTGGTTGGCAACTTTTGTCGCAATTGTTGTTGACGGCTTGGTATCTGGCCTGCTCGTCATGCCCTCGAGTCAATTGTGGATCGCACTGTATGCTGGCTGCGCATGGGGTTGGACTGCATCATTTTCAATCGCCACCAACAACCCGGCGCCGGTGCGTACGCGTCTGAGCAGACGACTCGCGGCAATGTTAGGCATTGTTGTACTGATGTTTATGGTAGGACGTGGCTTATGGCCGGAAATCAACGATCTGCCGGCGCATGAAGAGAAGATCGTGAACGAGACTTTGAAATTCGGCTCCAACAGACTGTTTCCGCGTATATGGCGAGCCGGTTACTTTTGAATCTACGCGCAGGGTCTTAGTCGCTCTCGACAACCCAGTGGGCCGGCACTCCGTGACGCTGCACCTCGCGCCAACCGAGCGATTTTCAGGCCGCTCTGCAACGCGTTATTTCCCAATACAAAACCTGCTAAATATCACCCCAAGCAAATCATCCGACGTAAATTCCCCGGTAATGCTATTCAACCGATCCTGCGCCAACCTCAACTCCTCGGCAAAAAGATCCAGCGCCTGATCGTTGATCGCATTGTCCCGAGCCGCATGCAACGCGGCGATCTCGAGATGATCACGCGCCGCCTTTAACGCCAGCAGATGCCGCTCGCGCGCGAGGAAACGCGACTCGCCCGTTTGCTGCCAGCCGGCCAGCCGTAATAATTCCGCTCGCAGCAAGTCCATCCCAAGGCGGTCGGTCGCCGACACATACACATGGGTTGCATCCGTCATTCGATCCACCGTCGGCTTGTGTCCTGACAAATCGATCTTGTTCCATACCCGCATTACCGGCACGTTGTCCGGCAAGCGTTGAACGATGTCTTCGTCGGCGAGAGTCGGCCCACGGCTGGCGTCGAGCAGGTGGAGGATCACATCCGCCTTCCCGACCTCGCCCCAGGTGCGCTCTATGCCGATTCGCTCCACTTCATCCCCGGCATCGCGGATACCCGCGGTGTCGATGATGTTGAGCGGTATGCCTTCCATCTGGATAGTCTCGGTCACCTTATCCCGCGTCGTGCCCGCTATCGGAGTGACGATCGCCACATCCGCTCCTGCAAGCGCATTGAGCAGCGACGACTTGCCGACATTCGGTTGCCCCGCCAGCACGATGTTCAGGCCGTCACGCAATAGCGCGCCCTGCGCCGCCTGCGAAAACACGTCATCAAGATTCTTGCGTATGCGCTCAAGCTGGCCGCGCGCATCCGACTTTTCGAGAAAGTCGATTTCCTCTTCCGGGAAATCCAGTGTCGCTTCCACCAGCATGCGCAAATGAACCACCTTCTCGACCAGGTCGTGAATGGCTTTTGAAAACACGCCGGACAGAGATTCGGACGCCGATTTCGCCGCCGCTTCGGTGGATGCCTCGATCAGGTCGGCCACCGCTTCCGCTTGTGCCAGGTCCAGCTTGTCATTCAGGAACGCGCGATGGGTGAACTCGCCGGGTTGCGCCAGGCGCAGTCCGATTTCCTGGCCGGCTTCGATGCAGCGCGCCAGCAGCATTTGCATCACCACCGGCCCGCCATGTCCCTGCAATTCCAGCACGTCTTCGCCGGTATAGGAATGCGGCGCCTTGAAATAAATCGCCAGGCCATGGTCGATTGCGCTGCCGTCCGCATTCCTGAACGGCAAATATGTCGCATGGCGGGGTTGCAGTTGAGTGTTGCCGCACAGAGCCTGCATCACAGGAGCCAGGTTTTTGCCGGAAATGCGCACTACGCCGATGCCACCGCGACCAGGCGCAGTGGCGATCGCTGCGATTGGAGAAGAGTCGTAATTCATGAGAACAATTTTAGCTTTGGTTATACCGATACCACTAATGAAAAAGCCCGCGGATAATTCCACGGGCTTTTCTTGGCAACAAACTGATCAATGGTTCAGCAGCATTATGCCGCTTGGCCCTTTTCGATCTTCTTCGTGATTACCCACTGTTGTGCGATCGACAGGATGTTGTTGACTACCCAATACAGCACCCGGCCGGCCGGGAAGAAGAAGAACATCACCGAGAAAATGATCGGCATGAACATCATCACCTTCGCCTGGATCGGATCCGGCGGTGTCGGGTTCAGCTTGGTCTGAATGAACATCGACGCAGCCATCACGACCGGCAGGATGTACCAGGGGTCCGGTGATGCCAGATCCTGGATCCAGCCGAGCCACGGCGCATTGCGCATTTCGACGCTGGCCAGCAGCACCCAGTACAGCGCGATGAACACCGGAATCTGCACCACGATCGGCAGGCAGCCGCCGAGAGGATTGATCTTCTCGGTCTTGTACAGTTCCATCATCGCCTGGTTCATCTTGGTCGGATCGGACTTGTAGCGCTCGCGAATTGCTTGCATCTTCGGAGTCACTGTCTTCATCTTTGCCATGCTGCGATAGCTCGCTGCAGACAGCGGGAAGAAGGCCAGTTTGATCATGATGGTCAGGACAATAATCGTCCAGCCCCAGTTGCCCAGTACTTTGTGGATCTGATCCATCAGCCAGAAAATCGGTTTGGCGATGATGGTGAGCCAGCCGTAATCCTTGACCAGGTCAAAGCCTGGAGCCACCTTTTCCAGGCGCGCCGATTCTTGCGGTCCGGAATACAGCTGCGCATCCATCGAAACGGTCGCGCCCGGCGCCACTGTACCGAGCGGCAGGATGTTGCCGACCGCGTAAAGGTTGTTGTCGATCTTCTTCGTGAAAATCTCACGCTGCGCTTTTTCCGGCGGTACGAACGCGGACACGAAGTAATGCTGGACCATCGAGAACCAACCGTTGTCGGCCTTACGGGCATGCTCGTCCTTGCCCTTTTCGATCTTGTCGAAGTCGACCTTCTGGAACTTGTCGGCGTCGGTATAGACCGCCGGACCGGTAAAGGTCGACACAGGATCAAACGCGAAGAACGACGAAGCCGGTTGCGGCTTGTTGGCGTCGCGCACGATCTGCAGGTACAGCGAAGGATTAATCGGCGCGCCGCTGTTGTTGACCACATCATGCTTCACGCCGACGGTGTACTCACCGCGCTTGAAGGTATAGGTCTTGACCACCTTGACGCCGTCTTGCTCCGATTCCAGTACCAGCTGCAGTTCATTGCCGCCGTCGAGCGCACGCGGGCCCGGTTTAGCGACGAAAGTGGATTTATGGTTCGGGAAAGGACCGCCGATCAGGCCCGACTGGCCGATGTACGTGTGGCCGGCGGTAGCATCGAACAACACCATATTCTTGCTCTGGTCGATGGTGTCCTTGTGCTTCAGCAATTCCAGGCGCTTCAGATCGCCGCCGGCGGTATCGATGTCAGCCTTAATGACGTCCGTGGTGATCGTGATGCGCTCGCTCTTCACTGGCGCGGGACCGGCGGGTACGGCGGCCGGTGCGGCAGTCGTCGTGCTCGCTTGCGGCAGATCCGAACTGGCGGGGGTGGCGCCTGGTGCACTGCCTGCCGTGGTAGCGGGTTTGGCCTGCTGCGTCGCGGTCGGGAAGAACATCGATGGTTTGCCGTTATAGCGCATCCAGTTGTCCCACAGGATCAATAACGACAACGAGAACACAACCCACAGGATGGTACGTTGGATATCCATATCTAAGTGTTATAGGTAAGAGAGAAAAGAAGTGATTATGGGCGGGAGCGATTGAAACGTCCGGAACCATGCGCAGTCGTGCCGCAATGTTCGGGAGTCTTCTTTGGTGGTACCGGATCGACGCCGCCCGGATGCCACGGATGGCATTTGCATAATCGTCTGGCCGCCAGCGCGCCGCCCTTTAACGCGCCATGTTCCTTGATCGCTTCAGCGGCATACTGGGAACAGCCCGGATAAAAGCGGCAATTCTGCCCGAGAAACGGGCTGATTCCTAGCTGGTAAGCTCGCAATAGTACCAGCAGAATGGTTTTCATTGCCTTGCCTGCAGGGTGCTTTGCGTCGCGAGCAAGCGCATCAGTTCCGTACGCAGCTCAGCTTTGAGCCGGGCCGACGTTGCTGGTTGTGCTTTGGTGTTCACGGGTTTGGACAGGCGGACGATACAGTCGATAGCAGGCAGCGCGGCCTGCCGAAACAATTCGCGCGTCAGGCGTTTGATCGTGTTACGAGTAACTGCGCGCGGCGCAAAGCGCTTGGCGGCGACGACACCGAGGCGGGCGTGTGCCAGCTCATTGGTGCGAGTATAGAGGACGAAATGCGCTGTACGCTGCACCGGGCGCAAACGAAAAACGGATGAAAACTCATCCGTTTTAACGATGCGCCGATCCCGTGAGTAATCTCCGGTCACGCAGCTTGAGCGTAGGGCGCTTGGCTTATACGGCCAGGCGCTTGCGGCCCTTGGCGCGGCGTGCATTCAGCACAGCGCGGCCACCGCGGGTTGACATACGTACGCGAAAGCCGTGCGTGCGCTTGCGGCGGACGACGGAAGGTTGGTAAGTGCGTTTCATTATTGGTCTCGCTAATCAGCAAAAATAAGGTTGGATAATCACGACCCTCGCGTTGCTGGTGCTGCCGCGGAAACCACGGAGCAACATGGCGAGTAGTGAACCCGGGATTAGACAGCATTTTCCGTTTGTTTGTCAATCACTTAGCGATTTCCGGTGGGCGACTGGACAGCTCGTCAACTATTCTTTCTGGCCGCAAATAGGCGTCCGCCTGTGGATAACTTTCCCCGGGAAGAGTAGAATAGTGCGATTGTGTGGCCCGCGCTTCGGACAAACGGCCGCTCTAAAAATCGACTGCGCTGACCACTCGTTCCGCGCAGTCGATTTTTAGAGAGGGGTGGGCGGTTCGTTCAGCAGCGAGACGTTGGCTATTCCGCACCCTTACCTTACACGGATTCATGGATAATTTTTGGCAGACTTGTTCCACTCAGCTGGAGCAAGAGCTCACGCCTCAACAATTTAGCGCATGGATTAAGCCGTTAGCGCCGCTCGACTACGAGGACGGCCGACTACGCATCGCCGCGCCGAATCGATTCAAGCTCGACTGGGTAAAAACCCAGTTCGCCAGCCGCATCACCACACTCGCCGCAGAATACTGGCAAGCGCCGGTCGAGGTACTGTTCGTGCTCGATCCGCGTCTGAACGCGCCGAGGCGGCCGGCCGTCGCCGCCACGGCGGTGGTGAATGGCCACGCCAATAATGGCTCCGCAGATCCAATCGAAACCCTGTATCGCAACGAGCCGCCACCGCCCGATACCTCCCGCCGCGAGCAAAGCCGGATCAACACCGCACTGACATTCGAAAGTTTTGTTACCGGTAAGGCGAACCAGTTGGCCCGCGCTGCCGCCATTCAGGTGGCGAACAATCCGGGCGTTTCATATAACCCGCTGTTCCTGTACGGCGGGGTCGGGCTCGGTAAAACCCACTTGATCCACGCGATCGGTAATCAGGTACTCGCCGATAACCCGGGCACGAAGATCCGCTATATTCACGCAGAACAGTATGTTCGCGACGTAGTGACTGCTTACCAACGAAAAGGCTTCGACGACTTCAAGCGCTATTACCATTCGCTGGATTTGCTGCTGATCGATGATATTCAGTTCTTTGCAGGCAAGAGCCGCACGCAGGAAGAATTCTTCTATGCGTTCGAGGCGCTGATTGCCGCAAAGAAGCAAATCATCATTACCAGCGATACCTACCCGAAGGAAATCTCAGGCATGGACGACCGCCTGATTTCCCGCTTTGATTCCGGCCTGACGGCCGCGGTCGAGCCGCCGGAACTGGAAATGCGCGTTGCAATCCTGCTCAAGAAGGCCAGCCAGGAAGGCGCCGTCCTGTCGGATGACGTCGCGTTTTTCGTCGCCAAGCACCTGCGCTCGAACGTTCGCGAACTCGAGGGCGCGCTGCGCAAAATCCTCGCGTACTCCCGCTTCCACGGGAAGGAAATCACGATCGACATTGTCAAGGAAGCATTGAAAGATCTGCTTTCGGTACAAAATAGGCAGATATCGGTAGAGAACATTCAGAAGACGGTCGCGGACTTCTTCAATATCAAAGTGGCCGATATGTATTCAAAGAAGCGGCCCGCCAATATTGCCCGCCCGCGCCAGATCGCCATGTACCTGGCCAAAGAGTTAACGCAGAAAAGCCTGCCGGAAATCGGTGAGTTGTTCGGCGGCCGCGACCACACCACCGTGCTGCACGCGGTGCGCAAGATCGCAGGCGACCGGCAAAAGAACGCTGAGTGCAACCACGAGTTGCACGTGCTGGAACAGACCCTGAAGGGCTGATCCGACTGAACTCAGCCGGGGGTAGCAATTGCTCCCGGCAGTAGGCA
>JAQGMD010000434.1 GCA_028292565.1 Burkholderia sp.
AGCGACAGCCCGAGCAGCCGCGTCTGCATATCCTGGTTTTCCGCCAGTTCGGCCATGGCGCCGCGATGCACGATGCGGCCGTCGTCCATCACGGCGACCGTGTCGCCGAGCTGCCGGGCGAAGTTGAAGTTCTGTTCGACCAGGAGGATGGTCGTATCGGTTTGCTTCAGTTCGCGCAACGCGGCGATCATGTTGGCGATGATGGCCGGCGCCAGGCCTTTACTCGGCTCGTCGATCAGCAGCAACTTGCGCGGCTCGACGATCGCGCGCGATACCGCCAGCATTTGCTTCTGCCCGCCGGACAATTTGCCGGCCGGATGCAGCCAGAATTTTTTCATCGCCGGGAACAGATCGAAGATCCATTCGAGGCGCTTCTGGTCGATCTGCTCAATGCGGCCTGCGTTGCGCGCGGCGAGCAGCATGTTTTCCTTTACGGTCAGGTCACCGAAGATGCCCATGCTTTCCGGGACGTAGGCGATGCCGCTTTGCGCAATCTCCGGCGTGCCGCGCTTGACGATGTCCTGCCCATCAAAGGTGATGCTGCCTTGCGAGGCCTGCCACAGGCCCATGATGGTGCGCAGGGCAGTCGTTTTGCCTGCGCCATTGCGTCCTAGCAGCATGGTCAGCTGGCCCCGCGGCACTTCCAGGTCGACGCCATGCAGTATGTGATACGCGCCGATGTGAGTGTGCACGCTTTCAAGTTTCAATAACGGTTGGTTCATGCTGCAGCCTCTTCAACGGGAGCCAGGCCAAGATAGGCCTGTTGCACCACTGGCGAAGCGATGACTGATTCCGGATCGCCGTCGGCCATCAGCGTGCCGTTGTGCAGCACGATGATGCGGTCCGCCAGTTCGCGCACGACGTCCATCTTGTGCTCGACCAGCAGGATCGTCTTGTCGGTTTGCTTCTTCAGCGCGCGGATCAGGTCCAGGATCACCGGGACTTCATCCACGCTCATGCCGGCAGTGGGTTCATCGAACATATAGATGTCCGGATCGAGCGCCATCAGCAGGCCGACTTCCAGTTTGCGTTGATCGCCGTGTGGCAGGGCGGCGGCGGGCACATCGCGCCTGGCCGCGAGCGCTACATTTTCCAGAACCTGGTCGGCGCGTTCGATCAGCGCCTTATGGTGACTCCAGACATTCCACAGGTCGAGTCCGAGTCGCCGGCGCGACTGCAGCGCGAGCCGCACGTTTTCCATCACCGTCAGGTTAGGAAAAAGGCTGGTGAGCTGGAACGCGCGGCCGAGTCCGGCATGGGTGCGTGCCGATACCGGCAAGGCCGAGATATCGTGGCCGTTCAGCAGAACCTGGCCGGCCGATGGCCGGAGCTGTCCTGAGATCAGGTTGAAGTAAGTAGTCTTGCCGGCGCCGTTCGGCCCGACGATCGCAGTCAGGGTGCCGCTGTTGAACGCGCATGAAACCGCATTGACGGCGATGTGGCCGCCAAATCGTATAGTCAGGTCGCGGGTTTCGAGCGAAGTTTTATTGACGCCGGGCCTGGCGTCTTGTTGTTGTAGTGGCATTGCCATCCTCCGAGCGCAGGCCGCTCCACCCTCTGTCAAAAGGATGGAGCGAGTGGTGGGATCAACGCTTGTTGGCGATCGGCACTTTCATATCTTCCGGCTTGATCTCGCGGATCAGTTCGGGGATGCCCCATGCGACGTTCGGATCGACCTTGATCTTGAAGTGGAACATCGACTGCATCGCCTGATGGTCTTCCTTGCGGAACGTCATCTTGCCTTTCGGCGTGTCAAAGCTCAGTCCTTCCATGGCCCCGATCAGCTTCTCGGTATTCATGTCGCCATTGGTTTTTTTGATCGCTTCCACCAGCGCCATGCCGGCCGACATGCCGCCCGCGGTAAAGAAGTCAGGCGGCCCGTTGTGACGTTTCTGGTGCTCGGCGACCAGCCAGTCGTTGACCGGATTCTTGTGCATGCCGTAGTAGTAATAGGCGGCGCCTTCCATGCCGGGGAAGCTCTTGTAAGAAGCCATCGCCGGCAGGATGTTGCCGCCGCTCGCGACTTCAATGCCGTGGCGCTTCGGGTCGAGGTCGGCGAGTTTGCCTATCGGCGACGCGCCGGCCCAGATCACGAAAATCACCTTGCGCCCAGACTGTCCTTTGAGCGCATCAAACATGCGTTGCGCGCCGGCGGTGAAGTCGGTTGTATTGCCGGGCAGATATTCTTCATGCGCCAGCTTCGCCGACTTCAACGCTTCCTTAAAGGCCTTCACGCCATCACGGCCGAACGCGGTGTCCTGCGCCATGGTTGCGATCGACACGCCTGCCTTGTCGAGCGCGACCGCATTGGAAATCGCATCCTGCGACGAATTGCGTCCGGTGCGGAAAATATAGCGGTTCCATTTTTCGCCGGTGATGGCGTCGGCCACAGCCGGTTCCACCAGCAGGATTTTCTTGTACTCTTCGGCCACCGGCAGCATCGCAAGCGCCACGCCGGAACTGGTCGGCCCGACCGCGATGTCGACCCGGTCATCCGCGTAGGCCGAAGCCAGCTGCGATTTGCCCACATCGGGCTTGCCCTGGCTGTCCTTTTCGATCACGACCAGCTTGTTTCCGTTGACCGTCATGGTGCCCTTGGTCGCGTATTCGAGACCCATCATGAGGCCGATGTGGGTTTGCTTCGCATAGGCTTCAAGCGCGCCGGTCTTGTCGTAGACGTGGGCGATCTTGATGTCTTTGGCGTGGATCGTGGTGACGCAGCAGAAGGCGGCGACCGCCGCCAGCAGGTGGTGTCTCATGATTGTCTCTTCCTCTTGTGGAAATAATTATTTTTTAACCGGACTTCGTACTATGCGCAGTCCGGCTCCTAGCAGGTTACCCCATGGCGAGGCGCCGCGGAAGTAGTAAAAATACTATGAGGCGGTCGCGCCGGCGAGACGCCATCACCGCTTCATTGCATCGACGACGGAAGTTGCGCCGCGGGTCAGCCACACGATGTCTGAATGCAGCGCGATGAAATTGATCCCCATGTCGCGATAGCGCTTGGCGACCTCGGCATCCGGCGCGTAGACGCCGACCGATTTTCCATGCTGTGTGCATACCGCGGTGATGTAGGCGATCGCGGTTTGGACATCGCTATGGGTTGCGTTAGCAAGATGCCCCATGTTGGCGGCGAAATCGGCGGTGCCGACAAAGATGCAGTCAACGCCGTCGGTAGCGGCAATTGCATCGATATTGGAGAAACCCTTTGGAGACTCGACCTGGACGATGACGCTGGCCTCTGCGTTCGCGGTCGAAGTGTAGGTGCGATCGAGGCCATAAGTCCCGGCGCGCACTACATTGGATATGCCTCGAGTGCCGCCATTGTTATTCTGCGGATAGCGGGTGGCAGCAACCGCGTCTGCGGCTTCCTTCGCTGTCTCGATGGCGGGAAACATGATGGTTTGCGCTCCGCAGTCCATCATGCGTTTGACTTGCGCTTCGTTGTTGGATGCTACGCGCACTATGGCATGCGCAGTGGCGCCATGCGAGCGCGCAGCATCGATCGCCTGCAGTTGCGAGAAAACGTCCTGGATGTCGTTCGGCCCATGCTCCGCATCGATCATTAACCAGTCAAAGCCGCAGTGCGAGAGTGCCTCCGCAACCGGGGCGCTGGCAATGGAAAGCCAGCAGCCAATAATGAATTCGCGACGGGTTAACTTCTGTTTCAACAGATTGGTCGGTGCGGGCATGGTGATTTCCGTATGTCAATTTACTGATTCTAGTCTGAAGTCTTCTTTTTTGACACGCTTGTCATTTTACTAATTGGCTGTCGCACTCATGGTATGTCCGAAAACGGCTAGACGCGGCCCCGCGCCGACGCGTATAAAGCCACATGGACTCCGGAATAAACCTCCCTGACCTGGTCGCACCCGCCCTCGACCGGGACAGCTGTTATCGCGCGTTGACGGCCAGGGATACGCGCTTCGACGGCGTGTTTTTCACCGGCGTGAAAACCACCGGCATTTACTGCCGGCCGGTCTGCACCGTAAAGACGCCGCGCGAGTCGTCTTGCACATTCTTCACTACCGCGGCGGCGGCGGAAGCAGCGGGCTTTCGACCGTGCCTGCGCTGCCGGCCCGAACTGGCGCCGTACGCCCTGCAGCAAAACCTCGCCCACCAAGTATGGCTGCGCATCGCCGCAGGCGCATTGAATGATGGCGATGTCGAACGGCTCGCCACTGAAGTGGGATTGTCGTCGCGCCAGTTGCGGCGCGTATTGCTGCAGCATTTCGGGGTAACGCCCGTCGAACTGGCGCAGACGCAGCGCCTGTTGTTCGCCAAGAAGCTGTTGCAGGAGACGGATTTGTCCATGGCCGACATTGCCTATGCCGCCGGCTTTGGCAGTGTGCGGCGCTTCAATGCGCTGTTCGCGCAGCGCTATGGCATAGCGCCCAATGCAATTCGCCGTGCAGCGACAAAGGCCGAAACGGGGGCGCCTGATGCGCTCACTCTGCGGCTGGCGTACCGGCCGCCGTTTCATTGGGAGCGTATCGTGCGTTACCTGTCGGGTCGCGCTGTGCCCGGCGTGGAGGCTGCAGTTGCGGGCACATATCTGCGTAGTGTGCGTATCGGCGACGCCGTCGGCTGGATACGCGTGACGCATCTGGCGGCAAAGCATCAGCTTGAGCTGGAAGTTGCGACATCACTTGCAACCGCGCTCATGCCACTGCTTGCACGCGTGCGCGGCCAGTTTGATCTCGATGCGAATCCGGCCGTCATCGAAGCGCATTTGCGGCAGGATCCGATGCTGCTTGCACATATCGACTCGATGCCCGGCCTGCGCGTGCCGGGAGCATTCGATCCGTTCGAACTCGCGGTGCGGGCGGTGCTGGGCCAGCAGGTCAGCGTCGCCGGCGCGACCACGCTGTCGGGCAGGCTGGTCGCGCGCTTCGGCGAATCGGTGGAAACGCCTTTCGCCGAAATAACCCATTACTTCCCAAATGCGGAAGTGATCGCTACCGCTGATGCAACGGAAATTGCGCGGATTGGTATTCCCGCCACGCGTGCGCAGACCATTCAGGGCCTCGCACAGTTCGCGGCAGATGGCGGGTTGCGGATGCGGCCGGGGACCGGCCTGGACGAAGCGATCAGTCGATTGAAAACCGTACGTGGCATCGGCGACTGGACCGCGCACTACATCGCGCTGCGTGCACTGCGTTATCCCGATGCTTTTCCGGCCGGCGACCTCGGACTGCAAAAGGCGGTCGTAGAAAACGCCAGGCTCACCGAGAAACAGCTCGCCGCGCGTGCCGCCGTATGGTCGCCCTGGCGCGGCTATGCAGCCCTCATACTTTGGATGAAATCATGATTCATTACACGGAATTCAACAGCCCCCTGGGCAAGCTGTTGCTATCGGCAACCGCCGACGGACTGTGCGGCCTCTACTTCGAAGAACACAGGTACTTCAAGGGGACGGAAGGATGGCAGCGTAATGACACCCACATGCAGCTGTGTATCGCGGTGCGGCAGCTTGATGAATATTTCACTGGCGGGCGCAAGGAATTCAATATGGCACTCGATATGCCCGGCACGGCATTTCAACAGGCGGTCTGGAAAGAACTGCAGCAGCTTCCCTACGGAGCAACGGCAACGTACCGCGCCATCGCCGAGCGCGTGGCCAATCCGAAAGCGATAAGAGCTGCCGGCACTGCCATTGGGCGCAATCCGATTTCCATCATCGTGCCGTGTCATCGCGTGATCGGCACAAGCGGTTCGTTATCGGGATATGCGGGAGGACTCGAGCGCAAAAGCTATCTGCTCGCGCACGAAGAAAAGCGCAGGTAGGAAATGATGGTGTGTCGCGTTATCAGCGAAATGGTGAAACGTGACACACCATTTTCAAAATGGATTAACGTGAGGTAGAGCCGGTGCCGCCGGTTGGGCTCGACGAGCCGGTGGAGCCTGAAGTTCCGGTGGTGCTGGAAGCGCCGGATGAACCAGGGCCTGCCGATGCCGGGCCTGCGCCTGCGCCGGTGTTGTCGGTGGCGCCTGGCATTGAAGAGCTGCTGCCTGAGCTGCTCGGGCTGGAAGAAGAGCTGGAACCTGGGCTGGTGCTCGATGCGCCGTAGCCGCCGCTGCCCATGCTGCCGGACGCGCCGGAGCTGCTCGGAGATGAGACTGTGCCTGTTGTCGAGCCCGTACCCGAGCCCATGCCAGACGTAGAACCGGAAGAGCTACCGGTGCCGGTCGTGCCGCACGCGGTTAACACGAGAGCGCACGCCAGAGGGATGGTCCATTTCATCATATGATTCTCCTAGAAAGTAAAACAATGCTGCATGAACATTCATGCCAAATTTGCATGTATGCGAGTAGGTAGAATCTTTGAACAGGCGAAAGTTCCAAAAGAATTGGCCCCCGACTGTCGGTGGTGATATCGGTCAATCACCTTCTTTACGAGCAATCAAAATCCGTTACGGATCCGGTCGATATTAGTTTTGGACGAATCTGAATCGGGGTTAAACGTGCTAACACATACGCGCAAGGAGGCTATGATCACCGGGGAGTCCGATGCGCCTGAAGTGCGCTCGGCAATCCGCAAGCACATCGCAGCGCGTCAGGAAGTCGAGACGATCATTCATCGGATTGCGTTGCAGTGGGGGGAGCACGTGATGGTCGCGGTTCAGGCCAAGATGCAACCGCAAATTCCGATGACGCGCTGGTCAATGCGATCAATGCGGAGGAAGAGAGCATAGAAATCCACTGGCCACAGGCGAAGTGGTGCTTCTTCGATCTGGACGTGGAAGGAAAAGACTGACGCGTGTGGAAGGGCACTAAGGCACCGCACGCGTCAGGCTGCAGACCATTACTTCTTCGTGACCTCATGGCCGATGACGCCGCCAACCGCTGCGCCGCCCACTGTTCCGACCGTGCTGCCTCCGGTCACCGCAGACCCGGCCAAACCACCGAGCGCGGCGCCGCCCACTGTGCCCATCGTTTGATTGCTCGGCGTGCCGCAAGCGGTCAGTGCGGAAGCGAGTGTGACCGCAGTAGCGATCGAAACTACAGTACGTGAAAGCATATGTCCTCCGATATGTTGGTTCGCAATCTCGTGACGCGAGAGATGTGCGTATGAATTGAAAAACAGCATTAGTTCGACTATCTGGTAACCAAGCGGTTCCAAATTGACATGTTCTGTTTCAATTGCGTCAAACCATCATGCTTCCCGGAACCTTAATGTGTCGCGGAAAGCGTTCGGAGGTGCGTGGTGTCAGGTCACAAGCCGCAGCGTGAAAGGATAGTGATAAGGGTTGCCTTTGGATGCCGAAACCGCAGCCACGATCGACAGGATGAAGTTGATGATGAATACGATAGGCACAAGCAGGAAGCCGATCAGGATCACCTTCAAAATGAAGGAAGCAAACAATGCGATCGCGATAGTGATCTGGAAGTTGAGCGCTTCCCTGGCCTGCCGGGCGACAAAGCCGGGCTCGTCTTTTTTCACCAGCCAGACGATCAACGGGCCGACGAAACCGGTGAAGATGCCCAGCAGATGTGCAAGCATCGCGAAATTGCGTTCATCCTTGGTGGGTGTGGTTTCCAAAGTCTGTTCCATCGATCGCTCCTGGGGGTATGCGGATAACTTGGAAAGAAGCTCGCGGCTGGGACGCAGCCGCGAGCGTATTGGTCATTGATGCCGGTGGACTAGTCCACCGGGGCTACCGCGCAGTGCTATGCAGCCTTCTTGGCTGCCGACTTCTTTGCAGCAGCTTTCTTCGCCGCGGGTTTCGCAGCAGTTTTAGTCGGCGCCTTGGTGGCGACCTTTGCGGCCACTTTGGCGCCAGCCTTCACCGCGGTTTTTTTGGCAGGTGCCGGCGCTTCTTCCACGGCCGCCTTGCCGGCCGCCTTGCCTTTTGCTGGCGCCTTGGCCTTGCGCTCTTCAAACTCGAAGCTCACCTTGCCATCCTTGCCCTTCACAAGGAAAGCCTTGAACGGGCGGCGGGTACGTTGCGAGATAAAGCCGGGCAACAGGTCGGTCTTGCCATCATTGAGCAATTTCGCCATTTGCTCCGGAAGGATTTCCTGCTGAAGGATGATGCGGCCGCTTCGGAAGTCGCACGCCTTCGGCCTGGCAACGGTCTTCTCGCAGACGTAGGCGAGTCCCATTTCATGCACGCCGCTGCCGCACTTCGGGCAAGGGCCGAGCGCGGTCTGGCCGGTGAAGTCGACCCCTTCCGCATTCTCGTCATCATCCTGGTTCTGGCCGAAGTCGAATTCCAGCTTGTAGTTTTTGATGTCCTCGTCGCGCGAGATCTTCAGGATCGCGGCAAACGGACGGCCCATCTTGGAACGGAAGCCTTGCAACGGTCCGATCTCACGTTTATCGAGCAGCTCTTCGACTTCCGCTACTTCGAACTGGCGGCTGCCAGGCGTTTTGCTCATCGAGAATTCGCATTGCGTGCAGGCGAAGCGGCGATAGTTTTCCTTGACCACGCCGCCGCAGTTCGGGCACGGCGTCTTCAGCGTTGCGTAATCGCCCGGAATGGTGTCGTTGTTGTATTCCTTGGCGCGCTTGACGATGATCTGCGTCATCTGCGCGATCTCGCGCATGAATTCTTCGCGGCTGATTTTGCCGCGCTCCATTTGCGCCAGCTTGTATTCCCATTCGCCGGTGAGCTCAGGCGCCGTCAGTTCGTCCACTCCAAGTCCGCGCAGTAGCGTCATCAGCTGGAATGCCTTGGCGGTCGGGATGAGTTCGCGGCCTTCGCGCAGCAGGTACTTTTCATTCAACAGGCCCTCGATGATCGCCGCGCGCGTAGCCGGAGTACCGAGGCCTTTGCCCGCCATCGCTTCACGCAAGCCCTCATCGTCGAGCAGCTTGCCGGCGCCTTCCATTGCCGACAGCAGCGTCGCTTCCGAATAGCGTGCCGGCGGCTTGGTCACCAGGCCGTTGGCAGTCACTTTTTCGGTTTTGACTTTTTCATCTTTTGCGACCGGCACCAGCGTGCCGGCGTTTTCCTCATCCTTGTCGTTCGCTGCTTCCTTGCCGTAGATCGCCAGCCAACCCGCGTTGGTCATGACTTTACCTTCGGTCTTGAACTGATGGCCCGACACTTCGGTGTAACGGGTGGTCACCTGGAACTCGGCTGCGGGGAAGAACACCGCCATGAAGCGCCGCGTCACGAGGTCATACAGTTTCTGCTCCGGCTCGGACAGGTTCTTCGGCGCCTGGGTGGTCGGAATGATCGCAAAGTGGTCGCTGATTTTCGTGTTGTCGAAAATCCGCTTGTTCGGCTTGACCCAGTTCTTGTTCAGGATCTGCTTCGCGAACTGGTGGTAATTATTATTCTCGGCGACGGTGTCCAGCGTCTGCTTCACCGTGTCGATATAGTCTTCCGGCAAATGACGCGAATCGGTACGCGGATAGGTCAGCACCTTGTGCTTTTCATACAGTGCCTGCGCCAGGCCGAGCGTATTCTTTGCCGAAAAGCCGAAGCGCGCATTGGCTTCGCGCTGCAGGCTGGTCAGGTCGAACAACCCCGGCGCCATTTGCGTCGCCGGCTTGGATTCTTCGGTGACCGTGCCCAGCTTGCCGCGGCACGCCGTAGCGATCGATTCCGCGGCGGCTTTGCTCCACAGGCGTTCCGCCTTCTTCTCAGGATCGGTTTCGTCCTTCTTGAATTTGGTGTCGAGCCAGCGGCCTTCGTAGATGCCGGCTGCGCAAACGAATTCCGCGCGCACTTCCCAAAAGTCACGCGACACGAAACTCTTGATCTTCTCTTCACGCTCGACCACGATGGACAGCGTCGGCGTCTGTACCCGACCGACAGTGGTCAGGTAAAAGCCGCCTTCCTTGGAATTGAACGCGGTCATCGCACGCGTGCCGTTAATTCCGATCAGCCAGTCTGCTTCGCTGCGGCAGCGGGCCGCATCCGCCAGGGGCAGCATTTCCTTATCTTCGCGCAACTGCTTGAAGCCTTCGCGGATCGCGCCGGGCGTCATTGACTGCAGCCACAACCGCTTGACTGGTTGCTTGGCTTTTGCATACTGCTGGATCAGGCGGAAGATCAGTTCGCCTTCACGCCCCGCGTCGCATGCATTAATAATTCGGGTAACGTCTTTGCGTTTGAGGAGCTTGTTGAGAACCTTGAGGCGCGACTCCGTCTTCGCAATCGGCTGGAGCGCGAAATGCGGCGGTATCATCGGCAGGTGGGTAAACGTCCATTTGCCGCGTTTGACATCATATTCTTCCGGCACCGCGATCTCGACCAGGTGGCCGACGGCGGAAGACAACACGAATTCGTCGGATTCAAAGTACTCATCGTGCTTGGTGAAGCCGCCGAGCGTCTTCGCGATGTCGTTCGCGACAGAAGGCTTCTCGGCGATGATGAGGGTCTTAGTCATAAGAGTGTTCTCGAAAGTGGCGCGCACAAATGGTGGGTCGGCGCGCTAAAGTAAGCATGGTACAGCGCAAAGTAATGATCTTGCTGGTCGGAAATCGGCCACTAATATAACAACTATCTATTTAAGCGGCCAATAATAAGCGGGTTGCGGCGAAAACCGCAAGCGAGGATATCCGAATTGCAATTCAGAATGGACTTGTCAGACAGGTAATGAATGAAAGTCGAAGAAGTGGTCTTTAATGCAAGAGGCGTGGTTCGCCGTCTTCGTCGTCGTCGGAAAACAGTTCGTCGAAGATCAGGCCGTCCGGTTCCTTGCCCTGGCTCCACAGAACCATCAGGACGATGACTTTCAGCCTGTCGAGCGACAGTTCATGCACATCGCTGATCGCCAGCGCGCGCTCGATCACGATCTCGCGCTGGATCGGATTGATTACCTTGGCTGATTCAAGAAACTGGATGAAACCCACGGCTTCGGTGCCGAGCACGTCAAATTCGCGCGGCGCATAGATGCGCATGCCGAACGAGAAAGAGGTTTGCTGTGGATAGCGATCGGAAAACTCGTTGGTACTTTCCGTCAGATCGGTCAGCCAGCCGAGCGCCCGGGAAATTTCTTCTTCCTCAAAGCCGACAGCCGACAACTTCTTCACCAGCGCCTCCGAATCCGGGCAGGCATCCGGGCGGTAATATGTTTCGTAGAGATAAACGAGGACGTCGAACATGGTTCCACTGTAGCGTTAAGATCGTTGCGGCACAACCCCTCAAAATCAAGGATTGCGAATTTATAACACTTTCGTGATTCATATTTCTCCTTCGCCAGAACACCCTACGACACGAAATACAATCAAGGCAGCGACAACTCGAGGCACAGAAGCCGTTATCAGGATAACTGAAAAAAGAGGATGTAAAAAGCGGCTAAAAGTTTCGATCCACCGCTTGCTTGCTTACAGCTTATCACGCCATGCGCCGGTACGTGCCGCCCGGGAGCATCTCCAACAGGCCGTCGAGTTCGAGTGCAAGCAACCGGGCAGTGATAGATGCAATGTCACATTGGCAACGCGCGGCAAGCGTATCGATGTCAACCGGATCGAAGCCCATCGCCGCCAGCAGCGGATCGTCAGCGGATAGTTGTACGTCCTCCGCCGGCACAACGACCGTGGCACGCGTGCTTACGCCGGCCCCGAGCTCCTCAAGGATGTCTTGTGCCGATTCGACCAGTTTCGCGCCCTGCTTGATCAACAGGTGACAGCCTTTGGATAGCGGGGAATGGATCGATCCCGGAATGGCGAATACGTCGCGGCCCTGATCACCGGCCATGCGCGCGGTAATCAGCGAACCCGATTGCGCGGCAGCCTCTATCACCAGTACGCCACGGGAAAGCCCGGAAACGATGCGATTTCGGCGCGGGAAGTTGGAGGCAATCGCCGGCGTGCCGAGCGGATACTCGCTGATGATGCAGCCTTCATCCGCGAGCTGATGTGCCAGCCCACGATTGCGTGCCGGGTAAACAATATCGGCGCCGGTGCCGATCACCGCGACGGTGGAACCGCGACCCCGCAATCCGCCTTTGTGCGCAGCGGTATCGATCCCTAATGCCAGGCCGGAGATGATGGTCAGGCCGCCGTGGCTAAGGACTTCGGAAAACTTTTCCGCATTCGCTACGCCCTGCGCAGTTGCGTTGCGGCTGCCTACAACCGCTATGGCCGGGCGGGATAACAGATCAAGCCGGCCTTTCACATACAGCAGCAGGGGAGGATCGGGGATGTTAAGCAGGGCGGCGGGATAAACCGCATCAGCCAGCGTTACTATCTGGTTGCCCGGCTGGCCGGCCCAGGCAATGGCTTTATCTATCTGGCTGTGCGCATCGTCAGGTAAGGGCTCGGAGAGCGCCCGGGCGATTCTTTCCGGGACGACTTCGCGCAGCGCCGAACATCCTGCCGCAAAAATTTGTTCCGGCGGACCGAAGGCGCCGAGGAGCCGGCGCCCGGTTTCGCCTCCTACCCCGGGCGTCAGCACCAGCCGTAGCCAGTGCGCAAGCTCGTCGGCACCCACCGCCCGGGTCACTTATTCCGGTGATTTGGCTGTATCACCAACCTGTACGGTGTTGGTGACTTGCATTACCAGACCGTAAGAGATGTTGTTGAATACGCGGAAGACAAACAGGTTGCCGTATTGCTGGTCCGGCAGCTTCACCGCTTTCTTTTCGTCCGTGCGATCCAGGATAGTGCGCCCGAAACGGGACAAGTCGAGAACGGTGCCGACGTCCAGGCCGTGGCCCTTGCCGCGATTGATGGTAACGATCTGGTGCTGGCCGGCCTGGTTCACGCCGCCGTAGATAGAAACGATGCGTCCTTCAACCGCTTTTTCCGGCGGATGCGGTACGTAATTGATGATAGGAGTCG
>JAQGMD010000436.1 GCA_028292565.1 Burkholderia sp.
AGCTCGGCAAGGCCAAGCGCCTGTTCGATGCGCAGGGCCGTTACATTGAATTTTGCAAGAGCACTTTCCCCAACGAGCTGAATTTGCGCGGCCTGAAAATCGTGGTCGATTGCGCGCACGGTGCGGCCTATCACATTGCCCCGGACGTGTTCCATGAACTCGGAGCGGAAGTCATCGCCATCGGCAACAAGCCCAACGGTTTGAACATCAATGACGGCGTCGGCGCCACCGCGCCCAAGGCATTGTCGGCTGCGGTCCTGGAGCATCAGGCCGACCTCGGCATTGCGCTCGACGGCGATGCGGACCGGTTGTTGATGGTAGATGGGACTGGCCGCATCTACAACGGCGATGAACTGCTGTATGTGATGGTGAAGGATCGCATGGCGACGGGAACGATCGCTGGCGCCGTCGGCACGTTGATGACCAACATGGCGCTGGAAGTCGCATTCAAAAAGATGGGCGTAGGCTTTGCCCGCGCCAAGGTCGGCGACCGCTACGTGCTTGAAGTGCTGCAAGAGCGCGGCTGGCAGGTCGGCGGCGAAGGATCGGGCCATCTGCTGTTCCTCGACAAGCACACTACCGGCGACGGCATAGTCTCCGCGTTGCAGGTGCTCTCTGCATTGAAGCGCTGCGGCGATACACTGGCCGAGTGCACCAAGGAGCTCACGCTCTATCCGCAGACCTTGATCAATGTGAAGGTCACCCCTGGCTTCGAATGGCAAAAGAACACTGCGCTGCTAAGTGAAAAGGAAATCGTCGAAGCCGAACTCGGCGACAACGGACGTGTATTGATACGCGCGTCGGGCACCGAGCCGTTACTCCGCGTGATGGTCGAAGCGACGTCGGCGGAGATGGCGGAGAAAATGGCACGTCGCATTGCGGACAAGATCCCCGCTTGATGCTGCTTGAGGGTCATACTCCGTGACGGAGTACCCAGCTTGAACACGCCGCTTCCAATACGCGAAGGCGTAAGCGCCAGCTACCTCTGGCTTCCCGCCGGCGAGTGGAAAGACATGCTGGCGTTTCTGCTGGAACGCTTCCCCGATGTCGAACCTGCGACCTGGATGTCGCGCATGAGCAGGGGAGAGGTGGTCGATGCAAGTGGCACACGCATCGGCCCCGACACCGCTTATCAACGCGGCGCATGCATCTTCTACTATCGCGAGCTGGAAGGCGAGACGCCGATTCCTTTCGCGGAGAACATCCTCTATCAGGACGAGCAGATCCTGGTCGCGGACAAGCCCCATTTTTTACCGGTGATCCCCTCGGGCCGTTTTCTCCATGAAACGCTGCTGGTCCGCCTG
Source organism: Burkholderia sp. (assembly GCA_028292565.1). The sequence goes on from JAQGMD010000436.1 coordinate 1,305, forward strand.
AAAAAGAAAACCGGTCTCGAGCACCTGACGCCCATCCACCGCATCGACCGCGAGACCGCCGGCGTGGTGGTCTTTTCGCATGTTCCGGCAACGCGTGGCGATTACCAGTCGTTGTTCCAGAAGCGCGAAGTGAATAAGGTCTATGAAGCGTTGGCGGGAAGTCTGCACGGCGCACAGTTCCCGATCACGTACAAAAGCCGCATGGTGGAAGGAAAAAAATTCTTCCTGATGGAGGAATCCGAAGGGATGCCAAATTCGGAAACGCGTATAGAACTCATTGAGGACATGGGCGATGTATCGCTTTATCGACTCCATCCGGTCACGGGAAGAAAGCATCAGCTACGTGTACATCTTGCGGCGTTGGGTATCCCGATTGTGAATGATGCGTTCTATCCGGATATTCAGCCGTGTAAGGCAGACGATGTTTCGCTGCCTCTGAAATTGCTCGCGAGATCGATTGCTTTTCGTGATCCGGTTACTGGCCAGGATAGATATTTCGAGAGCAACAGGACGCTTTCTTGACTATCAGCCACGCCGTGACTAATCTGAGTCAAGCAATTAAACAGAAGTAATGCTGGTCTCCGATTGACCGAAACGCTGACGTCCGGTATGATGCTTGTCTTCGGAGTGTGGCGCAGCCCGGTAGCGCACCTGCTTTGGGAGCAGGGGGTCCAAGGTTCGAATCCTTGTACTCCGACCAAGATTGAAAAGGGTTAGCTTAATCGCTAACCCTTTTTTGTTTGTGGCTTGTTATCTGAATACCATCGGTTGTCGCGCGGATGAAGAGAGGGTCTCGTTGTCGCGATTCGCATCAACTGATAACCGATCCGCGCAAGCCGGCAGAACATGAAGCCGTTGAAAGCATGCGCTATACGAGGTAATATCCGCACAACCTTGTTTCAGCAGGTTACGAAGTAACAGGAGTTGTAGTCGGCCCCGCACATGGGCTTACCCGCCACACCTCTTCTTGCAGTTCCCACTCACTGCCCATAGCTCAGTTGGATAGAGCAACGGCCTTCTAAGCCGTAGGTCAGAGGTTCGAATCCTCTTGGGCAGGCCAATCGATGCAATCCGCATTTCCGACCTTACGCTCATCACCATGATTCCGGTGAAGCGCGGGCTGCTGTCAGTATGAATGCTCCGCCGGAACTATTTGCGGATCTCGCGCCATTCTTCGGTGGTGATGGATCGTGCAGACCTTGAATCCCGGAACGACCCGAATCCATTCGCAAGAGGGTGTGTCACCTGACAAGTCACCATCCCGCTTTCGTCGAAATCCAGTATTGATACGACGCGTTCGACACCCGGCGGCGCGAGGTTATCTGATTCGCGCGCCATCGTTGAATATTGGTCTGCCATGGTCTCCCCTTGATTGCCTGTAACGCGCCTTTAGCCCGTCACGACGATTCGTTTGTTATTGATCGATGTAAGGCACCGCGCAGGAATAAGTTGGTCAATTTTGCTGGCCGTAGCGGGCGCGTTGCTGCGTTGCTCGTCGTCGCCATAGCTCGCTATGGCTCCTCCTCACGCCTTGCACCGAATCCCGCGACGGCCGCCAAATTGCCCAACTTATCCCTGCGCGGTGCCTAAGCTTAGCCGAAAAGGGCGCGACCGGCTATGGACAGGATTACAAGATCATCTCACCCGGCCACGGCAACCTTCCCGCACTCCAGTTCAACCTGC
>JAQGMD010000458.1 GCA_028292565.1 Burkholderia sp.
GGTCTACCAGGGCGAAATACTGAGCCGTTTCTTGCTTGCCATGAAACGTATTCGCAAACGGTATGGTTTCCGACTTGCCCCCTACCCATTCCACGTCCTCTGTGCACATTTCAAGAATTTTGCCGATGTCCTTGTCTTTGTAACTCTGATACCCCCGCATAACCAGCTGTTTGTTTTCCTGAGCGCTCATGTTGCTCTCCTCTCGCTGCTGACGGACCCCTTTCCTCCCTGCCCCCGCAATACACGATAGGAGATGGTTTGATATAAATCAAACTCGCAAAAGCGCATTGCTTTAACGGAACCAGACATTGTCATCAAGCTGTCATGACCGCTGGTTACAGTTCGGCATCACTCAGATTGTCCAACCACGGAATTAACCATGCGTATCAATCAGCTCTTGAAATCTGTAGCAGTAACAGCCGGCGCCGCGATGGCGTTTTCTTCCGCCTTTGCAGCCGACATCACCGGCGCGGGTGCGACGTTTCCGTATCCGATTTACGCAAAATGGGCAGAAGCCTACAAGAAGGCCACGGGCACCGGCATGAACTACCAGTCGATCGGGTCGGGCGGCGGCATCAAGCAAATCAAGGCGAAGACCGTCGACTTCGGCGCGTCCGACATGCCGCTGAAACCGGAAGATCTCGAGGCGGAGGGCCTGGTGCAGTTTCCGATGGTGATGGGCGGTGTAGTCCCGGTCGTCAACGTCGAGGGTTTGACGCCCGGTCAATTGAAATTGACAGGCCCGTTGCTCGCCGATATCTACCTCGGCAAGGTCACCAAATGGAATGCGCCGGAGATAGCCTCGCTCAACCCCGGTGTGAAATTGCCGGCGGAAGAGATCACGGTAGTGCATCGCGCCGATGGCTCGGGCACCTCATTCCTGTTCACCGATTTCCTTTCCAAGACCAGCCCTGACTTCAAATCGAAAGTCGGTGCGGGCACAGCGGTCAAATGGCCGGTTGGTTTAGGCGGAAAGGGTAACGAAGGCGTCGCCGCAAACGTGCAGCGCATCAAGAATTCAATCGGCTATGTCGAGTATGCGTACGCCAAGAAAAACAACATGCAGCATGCGCAGATGAAGAATCGCGACGGCCAGTTCGTGCAGCCGGATGACGAGACCTTCAAGGCGGCAGCAGCCGGTGCAGACTGGAGCAAGGCCCCTGGCTTTGCGCTGGTCTTGACTGACCAAGCGGGCAAGAACAGCTGGCCGATTACCGGCGCATCCTTCATCCTGATGCACAAGGCGCAAGCCGACGCAGACAAGGGTAAAGAAGTGCTGAAGTTCTTCGACTGGGCTTACAAGAACGGCGGCGCGATGGCCACTGAGCTGGATTACGTCGCGATGCCGGCCCCGGTCGTGAAGCAGGTGCAAGACGCGTGGAAGTCGCAGCTGAAGGATGGCTCCGGCAAGACAGTCTGGTAATCACGTAACAGCGGCTGCATGCCGCAGATCGAATGCCGTCTGTGGGCGGCATTTGCATTTATTGCAGCGATCGCTCCGGATAGCCACGCCCCGGTTCCAAATTTGCAAGCGATGCGCTACGATGCACGGCCCACAGATAGCGCTTCAATATGATGGAACAAGCAGACGACGTTACCCAACCCTTGCCTATGCCGGTTACCTCGGCGTTGCTTATGAATTTCGCAACCGCCAGGCGCTTGTACAGCGTTGAATTGAGCCAGGATCTCCTCGGCGACTGGATGGTCACCCGGTCGTGGAAAGATAAAGAACACGGCCGCGTCGGACGAAAACAGACGCTGGTTGAGAACCATTCGATAGGGATGGCGCTTGTCGATACGTTTGCGAGGAAGCAGGCGAAGCTTGGGTATCGGCCTTGCTGATCGGCCGCCATTTCCGCGACGGCGCATAACCTGGCGGGTCAGTTCATTCAGACCCACCCTACGCTGAAGCTCAGCCCACGCAGGTGGTGCCAAGAACCGCACATGCAGTCGCTGCCTCGACGCTAGCACTCAACCCCCATCCCGGCCTTCCCCCTGCCAGGTAAGGAGATACCCCAGGCCCACCATTTGCATCCACCCCCCCAACCTCGCCTGCCTCCATTACACTACGTAAAAGCCGGCGAAGACCAAGGCACACAAAGGGGAGAAGGAGACATGATCGAACCAACGACACTACGTTACTTCCGCGAGGTCGCCGCGCACGGTTCGGTACGCCACGCGGCCGAGCGGCTGTTTGTGGCGCAGAGCGCGGTAAGCCGCCAGGTTGCATTACTCGAAGAAGAACTGGGCGTGCCATTGTTCGAGCGCCATGCGCGCGGAATGTTATTGACGGAAGCGGGGCGCCTGCTGCTTGCATACTCAACCGATATGCGTAGCCGCTTCGATGAAATGCGCGGACTGATCCAGGAATACGAGACCTTGCAGCGAGGGCATGTCGACATCGCCTGTGTCGAAGGCGTCTTGGCGCGCTTCATGCCCGAAGCCTTGCCCGTCTTCGCTGATGAATGCCCGGGCATATCGCTCAGCGTCGCCGCGATGGGTTCGCATGCCATCGCGGAAGCGATCGCCGAGCATCGATATGACCTCGGCATCGTGTTCGGCAGTTCACCGCGTACTGATCTGCTCGAACTCGCACAAATGAGCCAGCCCTTGTGTGCGGTCGTCTCTCCGAGTCACCCATTGGCCAGGCAAAACAGCTGCACTCTCTCCCAGGTCGCCGCCTTCCAGGTAGTCCTCCCGGACCGCTCCTTCGGCATCCGGCAACTGGTGGATCGCGTCAGCGCAAACGGAAAATTCGCGCTCAACAAAACGATCGAGACCAATACGCTGGCGTTTGCCCAGCGACTCGTCATGCAGGGCGAGAACCGCGTCACCTTCCTGCCCGGGGACATGGTGCTGCCCGAAATAGAGGCCGGCATGCTGGTCGCGGTGCCGCTGACCGATTCCGCGCTGCGCAGGACACGTGTAACGCTGGTCGCCAGCACGACACGAAAACTGTCGCAGGCCGCGCGTCACCTGGCGCGGCATTTAAGCGAGCTCATGAAATCGAACAATTCCGATATCCACGCGCTTTCGCGTCCCGGTCCCCACGCCCGCCAAGCATAGTCCGGATGAGCGTTCTCTTAATTAGAACGCTCCCCTCGAAAATCGATGTCTCTCCCGCACAGGGTCTGCTGCTAGGATAAAAAACGTTGTGCCGTTGTACACGATCGCACGCCGATTTTTGTTTTGCATTCACTTTTCAAGGGGATCTTTCATGCTCGGTTTATCTCTGCGTTCCCACGGCGCGCGCGTGCTGTCGATGCTTGCATGCGCTGCAGTCCCGACCCTCACCGTCTTCACCGCTCATGCGCAGGAGGTCATTCGGTTCGGTGCGCCGCTGCCCCTGACCGGTGCACTCGCCCCGGAAGCGCTCAAGCAGCAGCAAGGCTACGACCTCTGGGCCGACCAGGTGAACAAGGCCGGTGGCATCAAGGTCGGCAGCAAGAAAATGAAGGTCGAGATCGTCTACACCGATTACCAATCGAATACCCCCCGCGCTGTGCAGACGGCGGAGAAGCTCATCACACAGGAGAAAGTGCATTTCCTGTTCTCGCCGTTCGGCTCCGGAGCTGCAAAAGCTGCAAGTACCGTGTCCGAGAAATACGGCGTGCCGACCATTGCATCCACCGCTTCATCGGCACAGGTCTACGATCAGGGCTACAAGTTCCTGTTCGGCACCTTTACACCGAATGACACGCTGACCACGCCGCTGGTCGACATCGTCCGGCAGAAAGCGCCCGGCGTGAAGCGGGTTGCCATCCTGGCTCGCAACGACCTGTTCCCGCTCGCGATTGCACAGGAAATGGAGAAGGCGGCGAAGGCGAAGGGCCTGGAAGTCGTTTTCTTCGAGAAGTACGCGATCAATGCGATGGACCATTCTTCCGCGCTCTCGCAGATCAAGGCGCAATCACCGCACTGGATTTTCGCCACGGGCTACATCAATGACCTGGTGCTGATCAAAAAGCAAATGGGTGACCAGAAAATGGAAGCGCCGATAGTGACGATGATCGCCGGGCCCGCTTACCAGGAATTCATTGACGCGACCGGCAAGACATCCGAAAACATCAGCAGCGCTTCATGGTGGCATATGGCGGCGCGCTACAAGGGTCAGGATATCTTCGGGACCACCGAAAACTATACCAAGCTGTTTCGCGAGAAGTACAAGGTCGATCCGGACTACGCACAGGCGTCCGCGTCAGTGTCGGGCGCGCTGTTTCAGATGGCCATCGAAAAAGCCGGCACGCTCGACCGCACCAAGATACGCGACGAGCTCGCACGCATGAATGTCCAGACCTTCTGGGGTCCCGTGAAGTTTGGCCCGACCGGACAGATCTCGTCGCTCGAGCCACCGGTATTCCAGATCCAGAACGGCAAAACCATGGTCGTGCACCCTGCCGCAATCAAACAGGCCGAATTCAAACTTGGCGTGAAATAAG
>JAQGMD010000044.1 GCA_028292565.1 Burkholderia sp.
ACCATCACCGGGAAGTTGAATGGCGTGATGCCGGCGACCACGCCGAGCGGCTGGCGCATCGACCAGGCGTCGATGCCACGCGCAATCTGATCGCTGAAATCGCCCTTGAGCAAATGCGGAATGCCGACCGCAAATTCCACGACTTCGATTCCGCGCGCGACTTCACCCCGGGCATCGGCAAATGTTTTACCGTGCTCACGCGTCAGCAGGGCGGCGAATTCATCGGCATGCTGGTGCATCAGCTGCAGGTATTTGAACAGCACGCGGGCGCGGGCCAGCGGCGGCGTAGTGGACCATTTGGGGAAGGCGGCGGCGGCGGCATCGACCGCGGCATCGACTTCGTTGGCGGTGCCGAGGGCGACCCGCGCCACCGGCACGCCTAAGGCCGGATTGTAAACCTCTGCATAACGGCCGCTTGCGGTATCGACGCGACGGCCGCCGATATAGTGGAAAATGGTTTCCAGATTGCTCATCATCTATCCTGTTTTTTGTTGTTCAGCGTGCGGCAGTACGCCGTCGGTTCCGTATGGTGTACGGAACTTTTCTATTTGAAATGCACTTCAGCGTGATCGCCTCGGCCGTCGACCGGCGGCGGCGCAATGATGCGCCGCCGCGGTTGACCGTCTCAGGCGCGGCGCTATTGCCGCGTTGGCGTATGCCGCTCCATCCACGAAAGGACGAGCCGTTGCCAGGGCCCATCTTTTTCGCCGGCCAGTTCGGGCAATGTGAAGTGATCGTAACCGGCGAACTCATGGCGCTCGACGTCGACCCGCTTGCCCTTCAGGACACACTCAAGCTTTTTCGCCTGGGTGACCAGATGCGGGAAGTCTTCCGTTTCCCCTCCATGCGTCAGCAGCATCGGAGGGGTATCCGGCGAGGCATGGAACAAGGGGCTGGCCGGGAACTCATTTCCGGAATCGGCTGGTCCGAGAAAGCGCGGTCGGACCGACATCCCGTTGCCAGGGGTGAAGTCGAATACACCGGTAACGTTGACCACGCCCTTGATGATGTCATCAGGCACCTGGAGCTGCGCCTTCCAGTCATCACGGGTGGCGAGTAGTGATGCATAGTGCCCGCCGGCCGACCATCCGCCGATGAAGATCTGCTGCGAATCGCCGCCATATTCGGCGATATGGCGGTAGACCCATTGCAGCCCCTTTGCCGCATCCAACCATCCGTCCGGGAAGAGGGTAGCGGGCGCGAGGCGGTAGCCGAGGCTGACAAAGGTAATGCCGGCGTCGGCCAAGCCGGATCCCATGAAGACCATCAGTTCCTTATAACCGTTGGTCCAGCCGCCGCCGTGCATGAACACCAACACCTTGCCGTTCGGCTTGCGGCTGCGGACGATGGCCAGACCCTGGCTCGGGTGCAGGTCGTCGTAGAAAGCTTCCTGGTACTCGACGCCCTGGCTCTTTTCCAGGTAGCGGGCGGTGTACCGTTTGCCGTTTTCCGACAAGGGCTCTTGTTCCGGATAGTGCTCGATCTTCATGTTCGCTAGCTCCGGGCGTCGCCGATATAGGCGGTCGTAACGATCTCGACCAGAAAGTCGGGCTTCACCAGGTCGGCACGAATGCAGTAACGAGCAGGCGGGTTGGTCGGGAAGTACTCGCCATAGACTTCGTTCATGGCCTTGTAGTCGGCCAGATCCTTGATCATGATCTGATTGAAGACGACGTCGCGAAGCGACGCTCCCGCGGCCTCCAGCACGTCCCTGATCGAGTCGAGCACGGCCCTGGTCTGGGCCCTGACATCACCGCGCCCGACCGGCTTGCCGGACGTGTCCATGGGCAAGGTTCCGGAAACGAAAACGAAGCCCGCAGCGAGAATCCCGGGAGAGTAGGGCGCCAGCGGCGGCGGCGCGTTCTTTGGCGTGATCACTTTGATCGTCATTGCTGCCTCCGGATAGGTTAATTGGCGACCAGGTTGGGCCAGGGGGACTTGACGATCATCTTCGGGTCGGTCAATTTACCGTGGTCGATAACCTGCCGGCCGTCGATCCAGACTGAGCAACCAAACATGGGAGCGTCAATATGGGCCTTGGTGCCATTCGTGCCGCCGGCCTGATCGTTCGGACCGGTCGAGAACAGGAAGCTGCCCGGCCAGCATCGGCCTGTTCCGCCGACGCGTTCGATGTCATTTCCGTGCGTGGCGAGCTGGTCCTGGATTGCGCTCGGATTCAGCCCCCAACCCAAATGGGAAACGTGATACGGCTCGTCGTCATCCGGGTGCTTGCGGTGCGCGTCAAGGAACTGTTTGATCAGAAAGGCGTCGGTCTTGCCACGGACATCGCGGATGACGCCTTTCTCGATCGTCATGCGCACTTCGTCTTCGACGATGCGGACGTAAGGCAGGATCCAGCAATCGCCGGGCTGCAGAACGATAATGCCTTCCGCCGTGCCGACATTGGGCCAGGTGGAGAAGTGGCCGCCGCCCCAATGGTCGACCCGGCCCGGTTCTTCCGCGTATCCGTACTGGCAGGTGGTATTCATTCCGCCCAGCGCGGCCCTGAAGTCGGTGCCGGCGTCGCTCTTGACGGCCATTTCTTTTGAGTTCTGGACAAGATCCCGAGCGTAGATGCACGCCTCTTTCAGGCCCGGCGGCGACATGAGCCGCTCGAGGTCATCGGGATGGTCGTAGATCATCAGGAAGCGGGTGCCCTTTGCCTGTCCGCGCGCCATCCATTCGGATCCCAGCGGGATATGGAAGACGACGCACAGATCCGCTGTTTCCACCGCCTCCATCGTCCCCTTCGTCTGGAAAACCTGCTCGCCGCCGATATGGGTGGTCGAGTAGGGATTGTTGAGTTTCATCTCGAAGATGCCGGCGCCCAGTTCGGACGCTGCGGCGAATGCCGCCTCGATCAGCTCGCGCCGCACCTTGAGGTCGGTGACCAGCACGATCGTTTCGCCGGACTTCACATTGCACATTTCAAACTCTTTCTTGAAGAGAAAGGGCAGGCGTGCGGGGTTGAGTTCTTGCGGTCTGATGCTCATTGATTTAGTCTCCTGAAAAAATCGCAAGTGGCCTTCATGACCGCTTGCTTAAGTTAATAGATCTCCGGGCGTTTTCTGGCGGGGATTACTTCCCTTAAAGCCCGAGGTATGCCGCGCGGATGCGCGGATCGCGTTGAATTTCTTCGGCGGGCCCCTGCAGCGTCACTTCGCCGATCTCGACGACAAAGGCCCGATCCGCGATCGCCAGCGCGGCGTTGGCGTCCTGCTCGACCATCAGCACAGTGACGCCTTGTTCCCTGATACGCTCGATGCTTTCGAATAACTGGCGGACCACGATCGGCGCCAGGCCCAAGCTGGGTTCATCGAGCAACAGGAGCTTGGGTTCCGACATCAGGCTTCTTGCGATAGCGAGCATCTGTTGCTCGCCGCCGGATAGCGTGCGGGCGAGTTGATTCCGGCGGTCGCGCAATTTGGGGAATAGCGAGAACATAGAATCTTTGCGCGCGTCCATGCCGGCACGGGCCCGTGGCAGAAATGCGCCCATACGCAAATTCTCGTCGACGGTGAAATCCGGGAAGACCGAGCGCCCCTCCGGTGTCAGCGAGATGCCGAGATCAACCCGCTCGGCAGCTTGCAATGCGGTGATGTCACTGCCTTCGAATGCAATTGTTCCGGACTTCGCCGGCAGCAGGCCTGACAGGACACGCATCAGGGTTGTCTTTCCTGCGCCATTGCTTCCGAGGACGACGGTAATTTGCCCTTTACGGACATCGAGATCGATGCCGTTGAGTATGTTCGACGCTCCATAACCGGCACGAATCCCGGCAAGTCTCAGCAACGGCGCGTTCATGCGGCCTCCTTGGTGCCGAAGTACGCAGCCAGTACCCGCGGATCAGACGTGACCGCGGTTGGCGAGCCGTCGCAGATCTTCTCTCCATGGTGCAGCACGACCACATGTTCGCAAAGCTCCATCACCGCCTTCAGCACATGCTCGACCATCAGGATGGTCAGGCCGTACTTCTGGTGAATCCGACGCATCAAGGCGCTGGCATGCACGACCTCCGACGGCGTGAGCCCGGACAGAACCTCGTCGAGTAGCAGTACACGGGGCCGGGTTGCGAGTGCGCGTGCGACCTCCACCCGCTTTTGCATCGCCAATGTCAGGTCGGTCGCGAGCACGTGCCTGAGTCCGTCGAGCTCCAGGTCGGCCAGCAATTCGTCTACACCCGATGCAGGATGCCGATGGCTCGCGTCACGCTTGGCGCCATAGTCGAATCCCAGCTTGATGTTTTCCTCGACAGTCATTCCCATGAACGGACGCATGATCTGAAATGTGCGGGCGACGCCTTTACGGCTGAGCTTCCATGGGGGCATGCCGTCGATCCGTTCGCCGAACAGCCGGATCTCGCCGCTGGTGGGCGGCTGATGCCCGGCGATCAGGCTGAACAGCGTGGTTTTGCCCGCGCCGTTAGCCCCGATCAGGCCGAAGAAGGCGCCGCTTGCGACGTCGAAGCTCACCTTGTCAAGCGCCTTCAGGCCTCCGAACTGCTTGGATACGGATTGAATGGAAAGGGCGGAACTCATATGCGTACCTCGCGCGCCGTCGGAGCCGGAGATTTTTTGCGCCGGCTGATCAGGCTGCTCAGTCCGGACGGCAGCACCAGCACGAACACCATCAGGGTAATGCCGACGATGACCATGTACAGCTCCGGAAAGCGCGACCAGAGCAGTTCGGACAATATGACCAGAAGTACGGCGCCAAGTAATGGTCCGCGAGGACTGTCGCCGCCGCCGATGATCGCCATGCAAATGATCGTCAGCGAGATGAGCGGATCGAAAGAGTAAGTCGCGTCGAAGGAGCCGGCGCGCATCACCATCAATCCGCCCGCCAGCCCTGGGACGATTGCGGAAAGACCGAATGCGATCGCCTTTAACCTGCCGACGGGAATGCCGATCGTCTCGGCGGCGACTTCTTCTTCGCGTATGGCTCTCAAGCCGTCCCCGAACTTCGAGAAGCGGACCAGATTAGCGAGGATAAAGGCGGCCGCGGCGATGGCCAGCATGGCCCAGAACAGGTAGCGCACGTCCGGGGCGCCGATCAGTACGCGCCCAAAGCTGTCGACCGCGGTTTCGATGTTGATGACCATGTGCTTGACGAACTCGGCTAGCCCGAACGTCAACATCACAAAGTACGGTCCGCGAACCCGCAGGCAGGGCAATCCCACCGCAATGGCCAGCAGGGCGGCCGCGCCGCCGCCTGAGGCGACAGCAATCCAGATCGCGGTCTTTCCCCAAAGGACGGCCGTGATGTAACCGCCCAGCCCGAAGAACACCACATGGCCGAGGGATACATATCCGGTAAGCGCCGAAAACATGAACCAGCTCTGAACCAGGCAAACCCACATCAGCAGCTCAAGACCAACCGACGTCCAGTATGACCCGGCGAACAGGGGAAGCAGCGCGGCTGCCGCCGCTACCAGCGCCAGCAATACGAAGTTTTGCGTACGTTCGGTCATCGCTTTCCCCAGAGCCCTTGCGGGCGCAGTGTCAACACGAGGACAAACGCACCGTACAAGAGCAGCGAGCGATAGCTCGGTCCGGTGAGGGCCACGCCGAGTGTCTCGACGGCGCCAAGCAGGAAGCCTGCGATCATCCCTCCAAGCACGTTTCCGAGTCCGCCGAGGATCACAACAATGAACGCGGAAACCGTGAAGGTGAACCCCATGAACGGGCTGATTTGTTCGAATGTGCTGATCAATACGCCTCCCAGCCCAGCCAGGCCGAAGGCAATCGCGACGCTGAGCTCATGTACCAGAGAAACCTTGACACCGACAATCGCCGCAAGGTCTCTTCCTTGCATTGCGGCGCGAAGTGCCAGTCCCCACCAACTACGCGTCAGATATAAGGTCAATCCACCGACTGCGAACACCGCAATACCAAGAGCAAGCGCGCGATTGAGCGTAATCCCGAAATCGCCAAAGCCAACGACGGTATCGAGGTACTGATACGCACGCGGCGTATTGGTAAAAGTGAGTGCAACCACGTTTTGCAGGATCACCGAAATACCGAAAAACAATAGCAATGAGTTGGATTCGATTCGCT
>JAQGMD010000049.1 GCA_028292565.1 Burkholderia sp.
TATCTGGGCTTGTCATTCCGGCGTCGTAAAAAGACTGACTTGTCGTCATGTTCTCCCGCTCTCCTATAGAGAGCATCGTATTTTAAAATTACAAGCCAGGCAGTTCGTCGCTCCCGACCGAACTGCACTGCGCACTTCCTGGCAGGCACTATGCTCGAACAACAACTCATCAATGCCCTTTCGCTGGGCAGCGTGTACGCCTTGTTTGCACTTGGCTTTACGCTGGTCTTCGGCGTACTCGGGGTCATCAACCTGTCGCACGGCGCGGTATTCATGGTGGGCAGCTATGCCGCCCTGCTGCTGACCGAAAAGCTGGCGCTGCCGCTGTGGGCCGCGCTGCTGCTTGCGGGGGTCGTGGCCGGACTGCTCGGCCTGGTCATCGATTTTCTGGTGCTTAAACCGCTGCGCAAGCGTAATGCGCCGCACTTGGCGCCGATGATTGCCACCATCGGTATCGCGATCATGCTGACCAGCACCGCGCAAGGCATGTTCGGCGCGGAGGTCAAGCGCTTCCCGGCCGGCACCATTCCGGAAGACAGCTTCACCATCGGCAACCTGCATCTGACCGCGATACAGATCGGCATCGTCGTGATCTCCTTCGTGCTGATGGCGGTACTGCTGATGATAATGCGCCGCACCCAGCTGGGCCGTGCGTTGCGCGCGATCGCGGAGTCACCGAAGGCAGCCTACCTGTTGGGCATCAATGTCGAGCGCCTGTTCCTGCTGACCTCATTCGCCGCGGCGGCGCTGGGTGGTATCGCCGGCGTCCTGGTCGGCTTGTCGTTCAATGCGATTTCCCCGTTCATGGGCGCGCCGATGCTGCATAAAGGGATTGCCGTGGTCATTCTCGGCGGCATGGGCGATATACGCGGCGCACTGATCGGCGGCTTGTTCCTTGGTTTCGCGGAGGTGATGAGCGTCGCTTACGGCTCCAGCGATTATCGTGATGCGGTCGCATTCGGACTGCTGTTTTTGATTTTGTTGGTACGGCCTTCGGGCATGTTTGGCAAAGTCCTGGAAAGAAAGGCCTGACAAATGCTTGAATGGTGGGATGGTTTCTGGTCTACATACAACACAGTGGTGTTCAGTATCGGCGTTAATGCGATGCTGGCACTGTCGATTTACGTCACTCTCTCGTGCGGCCTGCTGTCGATGGCCAATGCCGCGTTCATGGGCATCGGTGCCTACACCGGCGCAATGATCAGCATGAACACCGGCTTGCCGTTCCCCGTGGCGCTGGCCGCGGGCGGCATCCTGCCGGCGGTGGTGGCGCTGGTCATCGGCGCGCCGACGTTGCGGTTGTCCGGCGTGTATCTCGCGATGGCCACGCTCGGCTTCGGCGAAGTGGTCCGGGTGGTCGTACTGAACATGGAAAGCACCGGCGGTCCTATGGGCCTCAATGGCGTTCCGCTCAAAACGGAGTGGTGGCATATTGTGCTGCTGCTCGGCGCTACGCTGTTCACGCTTGCACGCGTACGCCGCTCGAAGATCGGCCGTGCGTTTGAGGCGATCAAGGCGGATGAAGTCGCTGCTCGCCTGATGGGCGTCAACGTCGATGCATACAAGATGCTGGCATTCGTACTGGGCGCTGTCATCGCAGGCGTCGCGGGCGTCCTCAACGCGCATTTCACTTTCACCATCGGACCGGGCAACTATGGTTTCGACATGGGCGTGGAAATCCTGACGATGGCCATCTTTGGCGGCACCAGCAACCTGATCGGGCCGACCCTGGGCGCAGCCATCCTGACTTTCCTGCCGGAAGCGCTGCGCGAGTTCAATGCCTATCGCACAGTCCTCAACGGCCTCATCCTGGTCCTGGTCATTTTGTATCTGCCCAAAGGGCTCTGGGATCCGCGTCGCATACGCGGATACTGGCAGCGCAAATCGGGAAAGGTGAACTGATGCTGCAATTCAATCAAATCAGCAAGAGCTTCGGCGGCTTGCATGTGCTGCAGAACGTGACCTTCACGGTCCCGGAAGGCACGATCTTCGGCCTGATCGGCCCCAACGGCGCCGGCAAGACCACGGTGTTCAACCTGGTGACAGGCCTGCTGCAGCCATCCGGCGGCAGCATTGTGTTCGACGGCAAGGACCTGCGCGGCACGCCGCCGCATCGCATTACCGAGCTCGGCATTGCCCGTACCTTCCAGAACATCCGCATTTTCAAAGAAATGACGCTGCTGGAAAATGTAGTGGTCGGCATGCACAAGCATCTCGACTATGGGTTTGGCGGCCTGCTGTTCAACCTCGGTTCGTTCCGCGCCATCGAAGCAAAGGCGCGCGAGCGTGCGCTGGAGCTGCTGTCCTGGGTAAAGCTGGACCACAAGGCGCACCTGCTGGCCGAGGGCCTGTCCTACGGCGAACAGCGCAGGCTTGAATTCGCACGTGCGTTGGCGACCAATCCGAAACTGCTGCTGCTGGATGAACCGGTGGCCGGCATGAATCCGTCCGAGAAGACCGAGCTGATGGCCGAGATCATCAATATCAAGCAGCGCGGTTTCAGCATATTCCTGATCGAGCACGACATGCGCTTCGTGATGGGCTTGTGCGATCGCATCGCGGTGCTCAACTTCGGCAAGATCATCGCCGAAGGCGGACCGGATGAAATCAAGAACAACCCCGAAGTGATCGAGGCATACCTGGGCAAGGAAGAAGCGGCATGAGCGAGATTTTGCGTATCCAGGACCTCGCTGTTTCGTATGGACATATCGAGGCAGTCAAAGGCATCGACCTGGTCTTGAACCAGGGCGAGATCACCGCGCTGGTCGGCGCCAACGGCGCCGGCAAAAGCACCGCCCTGCTCGCCGTCTCCGGTTTGCTGAAACCGGCGCGCGGCAAGGTCATGTTCGACGGCGTCGACCTGACCAGACTGGCGCCGCACGAAATCGTCAGCAAAGGCGTGGTGCAAGTGGCCGAAGGGCGCGCGATCCTGACCACGCTGACGGTTGGCGAGAACCTGGAGCTCGGCACCTACACACGCAAGGATCGGAAGCAGGCGCAGCAGGACCTGGAGTGGGTGCATACGCTGTTCCCGGTGCTGAAGGAGCGTTCCGCCGGATTGGCCGGCAACCTGTCCGGTGGTGAGCAGCAAATGCTCGCGATCGGCCGTGCGCTGATGGCCAAACCGCGCGTGCTGCTGCTGGATGAACCTTCGATGGGACTGGCGCCGCTGATGGTGCAGGAGATCTTCCGCATACTCAAGGAGATCAACAAGACCGGGTTGACCATTTTGCTGGTTGAGCAGAATGTGCGGCAGGCGTTGCGCATTGCGCAGCGGGGGTATGTGCTTGAGACCGGGAAGATTGTGCTGGCGGATAGCGGGGCTAGCCTGCTGAATAATCCGAAGGTGGTTGAGGCTTATCTGGGCGGGTAAGAAACGCCGTACTATTCATCGACAATAACGGCCGCATCTGCGGCCGTTATTTTTTGTGGGGATCGCTAAGGTCGAGCGCGAGGCTCCGCGATACGTCTACCCCGTTACAGAGCGAATACCCTAAAACACCGTGCAATCCACCAACCCAAATCCAGCCGGACCGAAGCAACCGAGCCGCCCCGGATAGTTACGGTACGAAAGACTGTCTCTCGTGCTCAGGCGCAGCACGCAGTCGCGCCACTGGTTCGTGTCTGGCTCATAACCCATCCGC
>JAQGMD010000056.1 GCA_028292565.1 Burkholderia sp.
CAATTTCTCTGCGCGGCTCCAAAACTCATCGGTTACTTCCCACGACTTCGCCTTGCACATCATCATCCCCAACTATCAACCAAACGGGTAAATCGGGATTGATCATCTAATTACGGACAAGTTCTTAGTCGGTGTCACCCACGCGATCGGATTGCGTCACTTCGGATATAACGAAGAAAAAGGCGGCGCGATACTGCAAGATGTTCACCCCGTTCCCGGTTGGGAAAATACCATGTCGAATGCGGGGCGGATCAAATTCAACCTGCACGTTGAGAGCCCGTTTTTGCCGCGCGCTGCGCGACCGGAAGCCGCTGCCCTCCTGGCGCTGAATAACGAAGCTAAGGCCGCCACCCGCATCGGAGTCGTCGATACTGTCAATCAGTTGCTGCCGCCTCACATCGTTGATACCCTCAGACTTCCGCTCTTCGCCTACCGTCACGACGATTCGTTCAAAATCAACGGCTACGCATTGCAGACTCCACCTTCGCCATTCCTCAAAAAGATCGACGATTTCGAAGAAAGCCGATGTGCGATCTTTACGCATGCCGCATCCAAAGACGGTGAGCATGCAGTAGCAGCATGGATGGAAGCCGCCGAAGCAGTTGCCGTCGAAGTGCCGCTGGAGGCGGGGGACATGCTCATGTTTAACAACCACCGGTGTATCCATGGCCGCGGCGCTGTCGAGGGCAGGAGGTGGCTAAAGCGTATCTATGGATCGCGAAACTGCCCTATGGTCAATGATAAGGATTTGGTGAGCGTATGGAACGCCGTTGGCGCAATAGACATCGACCATTCGTTTTAAAGCGGTCTCCTTCAATGTTGCCGCATATCTGCGGAAGTGGATGAGATCGCGTTAATGCGGATCGGGGTCGGTTCATGATATAAAAGAATGATATTGCTCTGTTACGAGAGCTGTATGCGGGAGAGCGCACATAAAAATGCGGATGGCGGAAACCGCGGGAGCCGTTTGCTTCTCACTAGCTATGCAGCCAAGCGTTATCCCCCCAGGTAGGCTCCACCATTCAAGTGAATCACCTGACCTGAAACGAACCGGCCACCCGGCCCGGCCAGCCACAGGACAGCCTCGCCGATTTCGTGCGGCATTCCGCGTCGTCCCACCAGGGTAGAGTGACGCGCGTGGTGATGTGGTGTGCCGGCTGCGGTGGTACGCTGCGTGTCCATCATGCCGGGCGAGATGCAATTCACCGTAATACCTTGCGGCGACAATTCATGGGCGAGGGCGCGTGTCAAACCGACGAGCCCCGCTTTGGCGGTCACTACATGGGCGCGCTGGCTGGCGCCGGTATGCGCTGTCAGGCCGCCGATGTTAATCACGCTCGCATTCCCGCTTGCTTGCAAAAGAGCGAGCGAGGCTTGCGTGCAATGAAAGGCGCCGTCCAGACAGACGGCTAACGCCTGGCGCCACATTGCGTAGTCCAGACGCTCGAATGCGGCCTCGTCGCGCACCGCGGCATTATTGACCAGGATATCCAGCCGGCCATAAGTCTGGCTTACTTTTTCCAGCATGGCATCGACCTGGCTACGATCGGTCACATCGGCCTTGCACAACAAACTCTTACCGCCGGCTGCGGTGATTTCATCTACCACGGCTTGGCCTTCTTCGACGCTGCTGCGGACATTCACAACGACTGTGGCGCCGGCCCGGGCCAATGCCAACGCAATCGAACGTCCGATATTGCGACCCGCACCGGTGACCAGCGCGACCTGGGAATTCAGTGCTGCATCATTCATGGTTAATTTCCGTTGTCAAGCACAGCGCAGTGGCCGCAAGTCTACTTTTGGCTGGTTCAATAATTGGGTCAGCATGCGCAGCAAGTCGTTCGCGTGCGATTCGGTGAGCCCGCCGTAAATACAGTTGGCACGGAATTTTCTGACCAGGTTATCGTACGACAATGGTTCCTCGACCCCACCACGGAAATGTCCCTGGCGCGCTTCGCGAACTTCGCCGTTGCGCAGCGTGACGCGCAGGTGTCCACTGAACTGGCGTGGATAGGGATTGTTCGGATCGACGACATACCGCACTTTTGCCGCCAGCGCACGGACTTGCGGATCCTGCACCACGGACTCCTGGTAGTCACCCAGTCCCGCATCATCGCGCAGCATGCCGACTGCAATCGCGTAAGGAATGCTGAATTTGGCTGCATAGCCGTTCGGTGGATTTTGTTTGTTTGCGAGCGGCTCCCACAAGCGATGCACGATGCCTTCCGCCGTTTCGCATTCGATCTGCTCGACCTCCGATGGCTGCAAGCCGTCGGCTATCAGCTTGCGCGCACAGTCGATGTACGGATGGGCCATGGTGCCGCATGCATACGGCTTGAAGGCGATATCGGCGGCGAGCCAGCGTGTGCCGAAACCTTCCAGCATCCCGGCGAAATTGCCATCCCGTTTGCGCGCAAACGCATGAAAGAAACCATGCTCGCCTTCGAACATGGTACGTGGGCCGACGAAGCCGGCTTGTGCCATCCGTGCCGCGCGATAACCGGCTTGGGCCGCCCATCCGGGATGCATGCGCTTGGTCCAGGCTCCTTCGGCCAGGTACTCGATAATGCCCGACGACATGCTGGCCGCGATGCCCATCGCACCCACCAATTGTGCCGCTGTCAGACGCAATGCGGAGCCCACTCCGGCGGCCGCGCCGATCGCGCCGAATACCGCGGTCGGGTGGAAGCCCGCCTTGTGCACCAGTTTCGGCGCGACCACGCACATGCGGCAGATCACTTCGGCCCCAACCGTAATACCGCGGCTGACATCGTTGCCACTCAAGCCATGCTGCTCGGCAGTCGCAAGCACTGCGGGCACGACTACTGCGCCCGCATGTGCCGGTCCACCTTCATAAGTGTCATCAAAATCATCACCGTGGGCGGCGGTGCCGTTACAAAGCGCTGCCATGCCTATGGTTCGACCATCTGGCTGACCTATCACCGTACACGCGCCCGGCTCGTCGGTCGCCGCGCGCGTGGCTTGCATGAAATCGCTATTGCGGGCCGAGATGCAAATGCCTGTGATATCGATCAGCAGTGACTGGCAGACGGACGCCATTGTCGATGGTGGTGCATCGGGCAGCTGTGCAGTTACAGCAGCCAGTTGTTCCGATACTGTGGCCGTTTGAGACGCCTGGCTCATGCTGCCTTCTCCTTGAGTGTTGAGGACTTGCCTGGCCAGAATTCGCGCCAGAGCGAGTAAGCGGTAAGCACTGCAGCCAGCACCAACAGGCCGAGCGACACCTTGTCGCTGAAGAAGATGTTGTGTACGCCGCCGGACAACAAAAGACTGCGGCGGTAATTGGACTCGATCATGAATCCCAGCACCACGCCCAATACCATCGGCAGCATAGGCACCTTGCATATGCGCAGGATGTATCCGAGCACGCCCACGGCGAGCACCAGTCCGACTTCAAACACGCTCTGGTGTATCGAGTACACACCGGTGACGACCAGGGCAAGGATGAATGAAATCAGCCATGGTTTCGGACGGTTCACCAGCCAGATGCAGGGAGTCAGGATCACCAGCCCGATCAACACCATCGCGATGTTGGCGACCAGAAGTCCGCCATACAGTCCATACACCACGTCGGGCGCCTTCTCGAACAGCATGGGTCCGGGCTGCAAGCCATGCACCAGGAAGCCGCCGAGCAATACCGCAGCTGAATTGGAACCAGGTATGCCCAGGCTCAGCAGTGGCACCAGTGCGGTCGCGGTGACCACGTTATTCGCCGACTCCGGGGCGGCGATCGCTTCCGGCGAACCTTTGCCGAACTCCTCCGGATGCTTCGACCAGCGCTTGGCTTCAGAGTAAGACATGAATGCAGCGACCGTGCCGCCCGCACCGGGAGTGACGCCTTCCACTGTGCCGATTACGGAACCGATCGCAGTCGGCTTGAACAGGCGTTTCATCATTGCCCGGTTGGGGAGCTTCAGGCGGGCATTGTCGGCACTGGCTTTAGCCCATGGTGGTTCGCTGATCTGCACCAGCATCTCCGAGACGGCAAACAAGCCGACCATGATCAACAGCGGTTTGATGCCGCCTAACAGCTCGGGTTCGCCATAGGTAAAGCGCGGAATGCCGGAGACCGGGTCGGTACCCACCATTGCGAACATCAGGCCGATGACGGCCGCTATCAATCCCTTGATCATCGAACCGCTGGACAGGCCGGCAATGACGGAGATGCCAAGTATGCCGAGCGCGAAATAGGCCGGTGGTGTGAACGCCAGCGCGACCATCGCCAGCGGCTTGGTGGCAAGCACCAAGACTACGAGGCCCACCAAACCGCCTGCCAGCCCGGCGATCAACGAGATGCCGAGCGCCTCGCCGGCACGACCCTGGCGCGCCATTTCATAGCCGTCGAGCGCGGTTGCCGACGCCGAATTGGTGCCGGGCGTGCGTATCAGGATAGCCGGAATCGACCCGCCGTATTCAGCACCGACGTAGACGCTGGCCAGCAGCACAATCGCGGTAACGGGTTCCATGCCATAAGTAAGCGGCAGCAAAAGCGCCATCGCAATCGATGGAGAGATGCCCGGCAATGCGCCGCCGAATATTCCCCACAACACGCCGAGGAAGGCGCCGGGGATGGCCCAGCTATTGAACAGCGCATTCAGACCTTGAGATACAGCTTCCATG
>JAQGMD010000079.1 GCA_028292565.1 Burkholderia sp.
ATGTCAACCGCGGTTGACGTCCGTTACTGAAACAACATAAGCGCTGCCGCGCAGGAGTAATAAAAACATGCCTTTTAAAAACCTCATAGGCGGCGAATGGGTCGCAGGTGTCCGCTACGGACAAAACATCAATCCTTCCGATACCACCGACGTGATCGGTGAATACGCGCAGGCCGATGTGGATCAGCTCAACGCGGCCGTGTCCGCTGCGGAACTCGCCTTTCCGGCCTGGTCCACAGGCGGCGTGCAAGCGCGTAGCGACGCACTCGACAAGATTGGTACCGAAATACTGGCACGACGCGAGGAGCTCGGTACACTGCTCGCCCGCGAGGAGGGCAAGACCCGTCCTGAAGCGATCGGTGAAGTTACACGCGCCGGCCACATTTTCAAGTTCTTTGCCGGCGAGTGCCTGCGCCTGTCCGGTGAGACACTTCCCTCTGTGCGCCCCGGCGTTGGCGTGGAAATCACGCGCGAGCCCGTCGGTGTCATCGGCCTTATCACGCCCTGGAACTTTCCGATTGCGATTCCCGCATGGAAGATCGCGCCGGCGCTGGCCTTTGGTAACTGCGTGGTCTTCAAACCCGCCGACCTCGTGCCGGGCTCGGCCTGGGCACTGTCGGAAATCATCCACCGCTCAGGTATCCCGGCGGGTGTATTCAACCTGGTCATGGGGCGAGGCAGCGTTATCGGCGATCCAATGGTTACGCATCCAGGCATCGCGGCCATCAGTTTCACTGGTTCCACCGACGTCGGTCACCGCATCGCCGCGCAGTGCGCCGAGCACGGCAAAAAAGTACAGCTGGAAATGGGCGGCAAAAACCCGCAGGTCATCCTCGATGACGCTGACCTGGCACAGGCGGTGGAACTCTCAGTGCAGAGTGCCTACTTCTCCACCGGACAACGCTGTACGGCATCCAGCCGCATCATCGTCACGCAAGGCATTCACGACCGGTTCGTTGCAGCCATGCAGGCACGCATGGCCACGCTTCGAGTGGGCGACGCGCTTGCAGCCGGTACTGATATAGGTCCGGCCGTCAGCTACGCGCAGATGGAGCAGGACCTGATGTACATGGACGTGGCCCTCAAGGAAGGCGCAACGATGGCGGCCGGCGGCACAGCCGCAGCCTGCCACACTGGCAGCGGCAAGACCGGCTTCTTTGTCACGCCTACGCTGCTGACGGACACCGCGGACGGCATGCGTATCAACCGGGAGGAAGTCTTTGGCCCGGTCGCCAGCGTGCTCCGCGTGAAGGACTACGATGAGGCGCTCGCCGCAGCCAACAACACCGAGTTCGGTCTCTCCGCCGGCATCGCCACCACCAGTCTGAAATATGCCACGCACTTCAAGCGGCATGTACAGTCGGGCATGGTGATGGTCAACCTGCCAACTGCCGGCGTGGATTATCACGTCCCCTTCGGTGGCCGCAAGGGCAGCAGTTACGGGCCCCGCGAGCAGGGCCGCTACGCCCAGGAATTCTTCACCATCGTGAAGACCGCCTACACATCGGCCTGAAGCCCGAACCGCCGGCCTTCGCAACGTCGCTACCGAACACACCAGGAGAATACCCATGCACCGTCGTACCATCTTTGCCGCAGCAGCCAGCCTCGCGCTGGCCCTGCCGGCCTTCGCCCAGACCTATCCCAGCAAACCCATCCGCCTCATCGTGCCCTTCGCCCCTGGCGGCACTACCGACGTGGTCGCCCGCGTGGTGGCCGAGCCTCTGTCCCGCGTTCTTGGTCAGTCGGTCGTCGTGGAAAATCGCGGCGGTGGCGGCGGCATCATCGGTGCTACAGAGACCGCGCGTGCGGCGCCCGACGGCTATTCGATAGGCATCGCCACGGTCTCCACCGTAGCTACCAACCCGGCCGTGAATCCAAAGATATCGTACAACCCGCTCACCGACTTCACGCCCGTCATCAACATTGCGGCCACGCCCAGCGTGATCGCAGTGACGTCCGGCTTTCCGGGCAAGGACTGGAAGTCCCTTGTCGCCGAGTTGAAGCGCTCGCCCGGAAAGTACTCGTACGCATCATCGGGCACCGGCGGCATACAGCATCTGATGATGGAGATGATGAAGGGCCTGACGGGCACCGACATGGCGCACATTCCTTACCGCGGCGCTGGTCCGGCGCTCTCCGACACTGTGGCCGGCCAGGTAGAGATGACACTGGACCAGCTGCCCTCGGCACTGCCTTTCATACGGAATAACCGCCTGATACCCGTCGTTGTGGCCGCGCCCAAACGCTTGTCATTCATGCCCAACGTACCGACTTTCGCGGAAGTTGGCTTGCCGCAGATGAATCGGATGGCCTTTTACGGCGTGGTCGGTCCCAAAGGCATGCCCCGGGAGATTGTCACCAAGCTCAATGCGGCCGTGGTCACGGTGCTTTCCGACCCGGCAGTGAGGAAGCGCATCGAAGATACGGGATCCCTGGTTGTCGCAAACAGCCCCGAGGAATTTGCCGCACAGATCAAGGATGAGTTCGAGGTCTACCGCGCCGTGGTACAGAAGCAGAAACTCACCCTGGATTGATGCTCGCTTCGGCACCGGGCGGTCCCAGGTGCCGGATCGAAGTATCCAAAGCAGGAATGCGTCTGTGCCGCCGTCGTCCATTTTCTCCATTTGAACAGTGTCCATGATTACCCAAGTTGTCCCTCCGGTCGCCCTGACGCAAAGCTACCGCGGTTTCCTCGACGCGCTGGCTGCCGCCGGATTCCGCGGCGAAATCACCGCCGCCTATGCCGACCGGACGGTGCTCGCTACCGACAACTCCATTTATCAGCGGCTGCCTCAGGCGATCGTTTTCCCGCGCGATGCCGAGGATGTGCAGTGCCTCGCCCGCCTCGCAGGCACGCGCGCCTACAGCAGCATCGTGCTGACGGCTCGGGGCGGCGGCACCGGCACTAACGGTCAGTCGCTGACGGACGGCATCGTGGTCGATGTGTCACGGCACATGAACCACATCCTGCATATAGACCCGCAGGCGCGACGTGTACGTGTGCAGGCGGGCGTGGTGAAGGACCAGCTGAACGCAGCGCTCGCCCCGCACGGGCTCTTCTTTGCGCCCGAGCTCTCGACGAGCAACCGGGCCACGGTAGGCGGGATGATCAACACCGACGCCAGCGGGCAGGGAAGCTGCACCTATGGAAAGACGCGGGACCATGTGCTGGCGCTCGATTGCGTCCTGCTCGGGGGCGAGCGCTTCGAGAGTCGAGCTATCGATCAGGTCGAACTAGACGACCTGCGGCGCCGGCAGGGCCGCGTCGGCGATGCCTACCGAACGGCAGTGCGCATCGCCGAGACCCAGGGGGCATTGATCGAGGAGCGTTTTCCAAAGCTGAACCGCTGCCTTACCGGCTACGACCTCGCGCACCTCAAGGAAACGGATGGCCGTTTTAACCTGAACAGCGTGCTGTGCGGCGCCGAAGGCTCGCTCGGTTTCATCGTCGAAGCGGAACTCAACGTCCTGCCGATCCCGAAGTATTCGGTGCTCGTCAATGTGCGATACGCGGGCTTCATGGACGCGCTGCGCGATGCCCGGGCACTGATGGCACACCGGCCGCTCTCGATAGAGACGGTGGATTCCAATGTGCTGCTGCTGGCCATGAAGGACATTGTGTGGAACAGCGTAGCGGCGTACTTTCCGAAGGCAGACGGCGAACCGGAGACGCTGGGAATCAACCTGGTCGAATTCAGCGGCAACGATCCGGCGGAAGTCGACATGCGTGTGTCCGACTTCACCGCTCACCTGCAAGCGGACACCAGTGTGCCCCGCCTGGGCCACACACTCGCTGCAGGGCACGATGCGGTAGGGAAGGTCTATGCGATGCGCAAGCGTTCAGTGGGCCTGCTTGGTAACGTGCAGGGCGAGGCTCGCCCGCAGCCATTCGTCGAAGACACCGCGGGGCCCCCGGAACAACTGCCGGAGTACATCGCGGAGTTCCGCGAATTGCTGGACGGTTTGGGACTGCGCTACGGCATGTTCGGCCACGTCGACGCCGGCGTGTTGCATGTTCGGCCCTTGCTCGACATGAAGGACCCCGCGCAAGCCGCACTGATTCGCACCATCTCCGATGGAGTGGCCGAACTCACGCATAAGTACGGTGGCCTGCTTTGGGGCGAACATGGCAAGGGCGTGCGTTCGGAGTACGCACCAAAGTTTTTCGGCCCGCTCTACCCGGCGCTGCAAGAGTTGAAGGCCGCGTTCGACCCGCACAATCAGCTGAACCCCGGCAAGATAGCGACGCCCGCCACAGTGCGCGAGGCGAAGCTGCTTCGAATCGACGGCGTGCCGTTGCGGGGCGAGGCGGACAGGCAGATCGATGAGCGTGTATGGCAGAGCTACGGTACGGCGATGCATTGCAACGGAAACGGTGCTTGCTACAACTTCGATCCCGACGATGCGATGTGTCCTTCGTGGAAAGGCACGCGCGAGCGCCGGCATTCGCCCAAAGGGCGTGCGTCACTTATGCGCGAGTGGCTGCGCCTGCAGACCGAGGCGGGCGCAGACGTGCTGGCCAAGCCAGGCGCGTCGGTAACTTCATTCCTTCGGAGCCTGCCGCAACGCTGGCGCAATACACGTGCGGGAGGGAGCGAGAAGGACTTCTCGCATGAGGTGTACGAAGCCATGGCGGGCTGCCTTGCCTGCAAATCGTGCGCCGGTCAGTGTCCCGTCAAAGTAAGCGTGCCGGAGTTCCGCTCGCGCTTCCTGGAGCTGTATCACTCCCGCTACCTGCGACCGATGAAAGACTATCTCATCGGGTCGCTGGAATTCACCATCCCGTATCTTGCGCGAGTGCCTGGGTTGTATAACGGGCTTATGTCGGCTCGTTGGGTGCGCTCGGCTTTAGACCGGTACGCCGGCATGGTCGACAGCCCGCTGCTGGATCGCTTCGACCTCGCATCCACGCTGCATCGCCTGAAAGTGCGGACCGCAACTCCAGAACTGTTAAGCGCGCTCACGCCGGAGCAACGCGAGCGCAGCGTCATACTTGTGCAGGACGCGTTCACGCGCTGGTTCGAAACGCCTGTGTGGGCAGCATTCATCGAGTTGGCAATACGGACTGGCCACACTGTTTATATCGCTCCTTTCCGCCCCAACGGCAAACCGCTGCAGGTACAGGGTTTTCTTCCCGCATTTGAGCGGGCCGCAGCGCGCAACGCCGCCACGCTGAAGGCACTGGCGATTAGCGGCATTCCCCTGGTCGGACTGGATCCGGCGATGACGCTGGT
>JAQGMD010000080.1 GCA_028292565.1 Burkholderia sp.
CGCGAATACATTCGCCAGAACGAAGACCGCAAATCGGTGGAAGCGGAAAAATCGCTGGCGTTCCTCAACCGGCAATTGCCGGACCTGAAGAATGAGCTGGATCGCTCCGAAGCCCGCTATAACCAGATGCGGAACAAGCGCGGGACCGTCGACCTTGGTGAGGAAGCGAAGTCCGCGTTGCAGCGGTCGGTAGCGGCGCAGACCCGCATCGTCGACCTGCGGCAGAGGAGGGAAGAGCTGATGACCCGCTTCGAGTCCGAGCATCCGGCGGTGATGGCGGTGGACCATCAGATAGGAGCGATTACCCGTGAGCTGGCCAGCGTCGAGCAGAAGATCAGGCAACTACCCGCGATCGAGCAGGACGTATATCGCCTGAGCCGCGACGTGAAGGTCAATACCGATGTTTACACATCCTTGTTGACCGCCGCTCAGCAACTGCGCCTGATCGCGGCAACCAAAGTCGGCAATGCGCGCCTGCTCGATATGCCGGAGGTGCCCGCCAGGCCGGTCAAACCCGACCGCCGGCTAATTATGTTCACTTCCGCACTGATCGGACTTGCGCTCGGAGCGGGAGCCGCGCTCGCCAGGAAAAACCTCACCGGCGCGATCGACAGTCCGAAGGAAATCAAACAGCTGCTCGGCCTGCAGGTCAGCGCCACCATCCCGCACAGCGAAAGCCAGGAACAGCTATACCTGCAGATGCAGGGCAAGACCAACAAAGTGTCGGTGCTGGCGCATAACGCGCCATCCGACAGCGCAATCGAAAGCCTGCGCAGCCTGCGCGCTTCACTCCAGTTCGTCATGCGCGGCGCCAGTAATAATATCGTGGTGATCACCAGTCCGACGCCGGAAGTGGGAAAGTCATTCGTCTCGACCAATCTTGCCGCCGTGCTGGCCGCGGTTGGCAAAAGCGTGTTGCTGATCGACGGCGATTTGCGCAAAGGCTATTTGCATCGCTATTTTGGACTGGAACGACAGCAGGGCCTGTCGGAAGCGATCGCAGGCGAGGCTCCGCTGGACCGCGTAATTTACAGGGAGGTGATGGAGAACGTCGACTTTATCGGCACCGGCAGCCTGCCGCTGAATCCGGCGGAATTGCTTGGGCATGAAAATTTCGGAAAGCTGCTGCAGCGACTGTCGGCACGATATGACTTTGTGCTGATCGATACCGCTCCGGTGCTGGTGGTGGCCGATGCGCTCGCGGTGGGTCCGCATGCCGGTGCGCTCTTCAACATAGTACGCGGCGGCGTCAGCACCGTCGCTGAAATTGAAGAGGCGGTGAAACGACTGAACCAGGCCGGGGCCACTGTCACCGGCACTGTATTCAACGACCTGCGGCCGCGGTCGACGCGATACGGCTATGGCCCTCAGTACGCCAAGTACGGCATTGCGGGGTACCGATGAGTGCCTCCCTGGTTCTGCGCTTACTTGCGTTACTTGGCGTAGCAAACGGCGAGTGTGCATGAAGCAGATCGCGTCAAACTTGCTTGGACGCGTCAGCCCAAAGAGCCGCTTCGTCCGCAGCGTCTCTGTGCTGGTCGGAGGCACCGCCGGAGGCCAGGCGATTCTCGTGCTGGCCGCGCCTGTCCTGACTCGCCTGTACGCACCGCAGGACTTTGGCTTGCTGGCGGTTTTTGCCGGATTGTTGTCGCTGTTTTCCGTGGTTGCCTGCCTGCGATACGAACTGATGATCCCGCTGCCGGATGATGAAAAAGATGCCGCGGCCCTTTTCCTCCTGAGCCTGTTGTCACTGTTGGTGGTGACTGCGCTCAGCGCGCTTCTGTTCTTCACCTGCGGCACAACGATAGTGCGGATGCTCAACACGCCGCAACTCGGCGACTATCTCTACCTGCTGCCACTCAGTATCTTTCTGTTCGGCGCTTACAACGCTCTCCACTATTGGGCCATACGCGCGAAGGAATTCACCCTGCTGGCAAAAACCAAACTGGGACAGGCCATCGCGGCAGTCGGCATTCAATTGGCGGGCGCGCCCTTCGGTCCGACTGCGTTGTTGTTTGGCCAGGTGGCGGGATTCTCGGCCGGCTCACTCTCCCTTGGACGGCACGTGCTGCTGCCGACGTGGTCGCTGGTGACCGCGGTCAAAAGGGCCGATATCGTCCGTGTCGCGCGCCGCTATAAAAATGCGCCGTTGCACTCTTCGTGGGGCGCGCTGTTCAATATGGCAGGCTGGCAGCTGCCGGCCATATTGTTTGCGGTGCTTTTCGATCCTGCGGCGGCCGGCATCTACGCACTCGCAAACCGGGTGCTGCACATGCCGATGCAACTGGTGGGGCAGGCGACCGGGAGTGTGTTCTTCTCGCACGCGGCCCAGGCGGAGCGCGAAGGTAAACTCAGCGGGCTGGTGGCCCGCATACACCGGCGGCTCGCCCATATCGGGATGGCGCCGACACTGGTGTTGCTGTTCGCCGGTCCGGAGCTTTTCACGCTCGTCTTCGGGCCCGAATGGCGACAGGCCGGTGTCTTCGCGCAGTGGCTGGCGCCGTGGCTCTATCTTGTCTTGCTCACGTCGCCGCTTTCGCCGTTGTTTGATGTGCTCGGCCGACAGGCGATCGGTTCGGCTTACCAGGCGGTCCACCTGGTCGTCCGCGCAGCGGCGATCGCGGGCGGCGCGATGATCGGGGATGCGATGACCGCAGTCGCCCTGTTTGCAGTCGGAAATGCCGCCTGCTCGCTCGCCTCCCTGGCCTGGATCATCCGCGCATCCGGGAATCGGTGGCGTGAAATATGGCAGCCGACCCTCGGCGCTCTCGTGTGGTCCCTGGCGTTGGTATCGCCCGTCATCGCAACCTCCGTATGGGGTATCGGCGGACACATGTGGTTCCTGGCGCTTGCCGCCACCGCGGTGTTTGTTTCAGTCCGTTTTGCCTGCCTGGTGAAGGGAGCAGGGGCATGAGGTTGACCATGCTGGCCTCCGTCCCAAAAGTTTTTGCGGCCATCGCGCGCAACCGCAGGTGTGGAAGACAGATCGCGCCATTCCATCCGGCGATAAGAGGGAGATATGTGGTCGAGGCTTTTACCAGAGGAGATCTGTCCGCACTGAACAAACTTTACGGGTCTCTTACCGGCGGCGCGGGGCTCGGGTTTCAGACGACGGCGGTTTTGTGGTTACTGGGCTCGCGGCTTTGCCTCGTGGCTCGCGACATGGAAAGGAATGAATTGACCGGCATGGCTATCTACTACTTCAACCCGAGGGATCGACGCGAGGGCACGATACATGAAGGCTATATCGGCCTGCATGAAACGGCGCGCAATGCGGGACTCGGCACCTTCATGCGGCGCCATGCGCTGGAGAATTTCGCGCGCTCGGGTTTGTCCGGCGTTTCGTCACGGATAAGCGTCTCCAATCTTCCCTCGCTCAAGAGCAACCAGAAACTGGGTTTCGTTCCGGTCGAGACGTATTTTGACCCGGCGATGGGAGAGCGGCGCCACTACCTGATCTGCGATTTAAACCTTTTCCGGAAACCGGTCTTCGAACAGCATGAAAGCGTTTCGCGATGAGCGTAAAAGATATCTATCGGGAATTTTGCGGCGGCGAGCCATCGATACCCATCTTCTCCAGGGACTGGTGGCTGGATGCGACCGCGGGCCCGGACGGCTGGAACGTCGCCGTGGTGCTGAAGGATGGACGGGTGATGGCCGCGATGCCGTACGTGTATCGCCGGCGGTATGGAATGCGGGTCGTCAGTCAGCCGCCGCTGACCCAGACGCTCGGACCGTGGATCCGTCCCACCCTGGGTAAACCGGGAACCAGGCTGGCGAACGAAAAGGAATTGATGCAGGAACTGATTGAACAGCTTCCCCCGTTCGATTATTTCGCGCAGAACTGGCACTACGGCCGCACCAACTGGCTGCCCTTTTTCTGGAACGGGTTTCAACAAACGACGCGTTACACCTACGTGCTGCACGAACTCGGCGACACGGAAAAACTGTGGGCCGGTTTCGATACCGCGGCCCGGGCCGATTGTAAAAAAGCGTCGGGCAGGTTCGGGTTGCGCATTCGTGACGACTTGCCGCTTGATACCTTTCTGGAGCTCAATCGTATGACCTTTGCGCGCCAGGGTATGCCGGTACCGTATTCCGATGCCTTCGTTCGTCGGCTCGACGCTGCGTGCGTAGAGCGCGGCTGCCGGGCGCTCTTCGTTGCCGAAGACCCGGAAGGGCGGTACCACGCCGGCAACTACATCGTGTGGGATGAAGACACCGCCTACGG